>CALCEL010000040.1 GCA_937900485.1 uncultured Prevotellaceae bacterium | reverse complement strand
ATCAACGCCGAGGGTAAGGCGTTTCATATCGACTGGGGTATGGACACGGCGTGGGACTGGGACGCCAACGTCTACCGAGGCATAGCTCACATAGGCAAGGAGAACTTCGCCACCGGACGTGTCAGCTTCCAGCCTAACGAGCTGGTGATCACCAATGAGGACGGCAGTCTTGAGCTGACTACGAATCAGAAGAAAGCATTGTCGAGCAGAATAGAGCACATCATGCTGACCGGAGTCACTGAGGCCAACATCAACTGTGACCACGAGGCGCTGAACGACAATAACGGTTTCAGTAACTACGTGGGCAAGCCAGAGGAATGGTACAAGCTCATAAAGGCCAGCGTGCAATACTGCGAGGCAAAGGGACTGCACATCATCAGCGTGTCGCCGTTCAACGAGCCGGACTACACTGGATGGGGCGAGGGATCCATGGAGGACTTCCTCAACATCTGTAAGCTGATCAAGAACGACCCTTACTTCAACGACGTGCGTGTGTGCGGCGGTAACACCCTCAACTGCGACCAGGCCCTGCCATGGTATAACTACCTGAAGGAATACCTTGACGAGGGTAACACACACCAGCTGGCGGGTTCACTCGAGAACTACGCCTCATTCTTCTCCACCGTCACCGCTGACGGCAAGAAAGCCACGGGCGACGAGCTGCACAACGTGGGCGAGGCCATCGTGGGAGCCAACTACGGAATGACCACAGGCATCTGGTGGGGATTCGACAGCCGCGCCAGAGGCCAGTTCTGCAAGGACTCCAACCACGGCGTTCGACTGGGATACGCCGAGGACGGCTCAAGCTGGACATCAGGCGCCGTATACCGTAACGACTCGACAGGTGAGATACACGCATACATAGGCAGCTCGGAGAGACAGGCCACCAACGCCACATACAACTTCGTGTCGACAGCCAAGGACGTCTACTTCAACGGTTACGGACCATGCAGACAGCACGTGGTGAGCATACCGGGAGGCACAGGATACCAGAAGGGACAGATCAACGCGGAGAAGCTGCTTGAGGTTGAGTACGGCGAGGACGTGCCGCAGGAGTACATCAATGGCACATACACCATCATGAACTACTACAACCGACTACTTCTGTCACTGCCGAGCAGCAGCAGCGTGTCAGGCACAGCGGTACAGTGTAACACACGTAAGTCACTCACCACAGCCACACAGCAACAGTGGGTGGTCAAGCCACAGAACATTGACGGCGACTGCTCTTACTGGACTCTTAGCCTGAACAACGGCAAAAGCATGTACCTCGACCTGCTCAACTGGAACCTCAACAGCGGAGCGTCAATCATCGCCTACCAGAACACCGCGACACCTGGCGGCAACGAGCAATGGTTCCTGAAATACGCGGGTGACGGATTCTGGTACATCATCAACAGACACAGCAACAAAGCACTCTACTGCACATCCAGCTCATCAGGCACCAACGTGCTGCAGGGCGAGTGTCCTACCAGCGAGACGTCAGCCACGACGAGAAAGAAGTACATGTGGAGATTCCAGCCACTCGACGCCATGTGCAACGTGCTGACTCCGAAATGGGAGAACGACACACTCATGGCTCAGCGTTTCTCTGCCAGCGTGCGTCTGAACTGGAACGCCATATCTGACACCACCGTGACTTATAACATACTGAGAGCTGAGAAGAGCGACGGCGAATACAACACCATAGCGCGTTCAGTGAGTGGCGACACCTTCCTCGACAACCTCATCAGCCAGAACACGGAGTACATTTATAAGGTAGTGCCGGTGGCATACAATGGTACGAGAGGAGCAGCCAGCCAGACCGTGGAGGCAGGCGCCAACGGAAACAAGACGATGATCATGCAGCTGCAGTTCGACGGCACACTTGAGGATAACACCATCAATGCGCTCAACGCCTCCCTGTTGGGAACAGAGCAGTACTCTTCACTCACATCAAGAAAGAAGTCTGGCACTAAGTCCTTCATCTTCAACTCCAAGAACTACTTTATGGAGATTCCTTACTCAGCCGTCAACCTCGACACGATGACCGTAGCATGCTGGGTTTACTGGAACGGCAGCAGCAACTGGGAACGTGTCTTCGACTTCGGCAACGGCACCAACCGGTATATGTTCCTCACACCTTCCAACGGCTCCGAGATGCGCTTCGTGATGAAGAACGGCGACAGCGAGCAGATACTGTCAACAGGCAGCAAGCTGCAGTCCGGCAAGTACAAGCATCTGGCCGTGACCATCTGTCCGAACGCCGATGGTAAGGTAAGCGTCAAGCTTTACGTCGACGGTGAGGAGACAGCGTCTAACGACAGCTTCACCATCAAGCCGAGCGACCTGAGCGCCATGATGAACTACATCGGACGCAGCCAGTTCAATGCCGACCCTTACTTCGGCGGTTACATCGATGACTTCCGCGTCTACAACTACGCACTCAGCGCCGACGAGGTCAAAGCGATAACCACAGACCTCGACGAGGTGTCAGCAGACCTCGATGAGGACAGTACAGGCATCGATGACATGACGGAGAAGAACGAGAGCGAGGAGACGGCGCGTTACACGGTGAGCGGAGTGAGCACCAAGAATGCCAAGGGCGTCAACATCGTGAGATACTCAGACGGAACAACAAAGAAAATCATCAACAAATAATATGAGAGCCATACTCCTGAGCATACTGTCAATGATATGCTACGCCGACATGTCGGCACAGAAATACAACAGCTACCTCTTCGCCTTCTTCTCCAACAACACACCGGAGGGCGAGCAGGTGCGCTACGCGCTGTCCGACGACGGATTCAACTACACCAGCCTCAACGAGGGACGTCCCGTCGTGGCTTCCGACAGCATAGCCATCAAGAAGTCCATACGCGACCCGCACATCATGAGGGCGAGAGACGGCAAGACATTCTACATGGTGCTGACGGACATGCGCTCGAGCGAGGGATGGCAGTCTAACGACGGCATAGTGCTGATGAAGTCCACCGACCTCATCCATTGGACGCACACAGCCATCGACTTCCCTACCCGCTTTCCTAACCTCTACGGCTTCGGCGCAGCCAACCTGCACGCCGTGTGGGCTCCGCAGACCATCTGGGACCCTGAGGTGGGCAAGTACATGATCTACTACAGCATAGGACGTCACGACTGGGAATATCCCACGAGCGACCCTCACTTCAACCAGCCTTACTTCAAGCTCTACTACTCATACGCCAACGAGGACTTCACGGACATCACCGAGCCTAAGCTGCTCTTCGACTTCGGCAAGGCGAGCATCGACGGCGACATCGTATACGACAAGAAGAACGGCGAGTACGTGCTGTTCTTCAAGGACGAGGGACGACAGGTCATCAACCCGATGGGACCTGACGGCGGATGGAAGACGAGACAAGGTGTCATGAGAGCCACGTCGAAGAAGGTCACAGGACCATACACCGTTGAGTGGAGACACCTGCAGAAGCCTGGTCAGTACCCTGTGGAAGGCTCGAGCGTCTTCCCGCTCATCAACTCAGACGAGTACATACTGATGTACGACTGCTACGCCAATGGACACTACCAGTTCTGCAAGGGTGACCTCAGCCAGTTCACGTATGTCAAGGACACACCGACGAAGGGCACGTTCACTCCAAGACACGGATCAGTGATACACATCACAAAGGCGGAGCGCCAGCGTCTGGAAGCATGGTCTGAGCTCTCTCTCGCCGTCAGCCGCGCCAAAGAGGTGAAGTGCGACAGCCAAGACAAGAGGGACAAGAGGGACAAGCTGGTGAGGGACGCCAAGACGGTGCTCGACACTAAGGCGGACGTCAAGAGCTACAAGAAGATGACTAAGAGTCTCGATGCCATAAGATAACAGAAAGGCACAGACAAGATAAGGAGAACGGGGCACGGCGCAACGCCATGACCCGTTCTCTTGTTTTATCCTCACACAAACGACACTTTTATTTGGTGATTTGGGCGATTACATTAGGTAAATCATGGAAAGGAATCTTTTCGATTATATTATGTTGGTGGAAAAGAAACCACACAATTCCTAATACAGGAATTTGCCTACTCCTTGCTTTACTTTTTACTCATTTCATATCTTTAATTCATTGACTTGTGCGTGCTCTTTGCTTTCTAGTTCGCAAAAAAATTGATGGTAAATATACATAAGAATAGCAGTAACTAAAGATTTTGCTGTCCCATACTCCTCTTTATTCGTTG
The DNA here is from genome assembly GCA_937900485.1 of uncultured Prevotellaceae bacterium. GTDB lineage: Bacteria > Bacteroidota > Bacteroidia > Bacteroidales > Bacteroidaceae > Minthosoma. The sequence goes on along the minus strand of CALCEL010000040.1, from coordinate 52,090 downwards.
ACAGATGACAATGAAAAAATGCCTTTCGAGAATTTTACATGTCTTATTCGGCGTCTGAAAATCTTAGGTTAGGACGTTGAAAAGTTCAGGTTAGGAAAGTGGAACGCTCAGACCTGTGTATAGAGATTGTCCTAACCTGAGAATTTTAAAAACCTAAGCTAAGGATTACAGTGGTTATATCATATATAAATCAGTACGTTAACCGTTTATAACATCAAAAACGGCATAGGAAATTTGGTTAAATGCGACTCTGTCTGTTTCTTTCATCCTCACATTAATGACACACACGTGTCACGCTGCTCCTCATAGAGCAAGATTGGGAAGAACCGGGAGTGTGAGAAGAACATCCGGCATGAGTGTCGACGAGAGAGAAAAGGGTATGCGTCGATGCTAAGTCATCATGACACCCCACATCCCGATGATGTATGTCATGTTTGAACGGGATGAATAACGAATGAAAAACGAGGGTTAAGGGCACCAAGGCGTCATGAGCGCAAAAAAGACCGACATGATACGCATAACTTTATCGTCAAAATATCAGCGATGGGAAGTAACGTAGCAATGACAGTGTCTTTCAAGGCGGACTATCTGACACACTTACATGAGGAGCTGGCAAGAATGGGCAACGTGAGAGTCAGCAAGTCAGACATAGCGAGAGACCTCGGCATACACCCCAACTCACTCTATCAGGGCAAGCTGAGACGACTGAGGTTGTCGAGACTGATGACGATGGCGGACAACAGACATGTCAACGTGCTGAGATTTATGGAGTGGGACGGACAAGACAGACAGCCGACGGTCATGGACGATGAACATCATCCAATGGTAATGATGGACGACATGAGGACTATGGTGATGAGACAGACCGACGCCCTGTTCCGGCAAAAGGTGGGATGCAGAGACCATAAGGCGCTCATGCGTAAGTTTCCGAAGGACGGTGACATGACAAGATCCACGCTGACTATCAATGAGTTCACAGCAATCTGCACACGCCTACAAGTGCCGCCCACACGTTTCATTCGCTACCATGACGAGAATCACCCCGACATCGTCAGAACATACAGTAGACAGGTCACGTACACGAGCGACGAGGAACGCATACGCGAGATGACAGGACAGCTGGAGTTGATGAGGGAAGCCTACGGGGAGATGGTGACAAGATACAGACACGCCAAGGAGGAGACGGAACGCTTCAAGAGGGAGAACGAGAAGCTGAGAGCTGAGATGGCGAGGATGGTGATGAGAATAAACAGCGACAAACGATGAGACGCGCACAACGACAACAACAACTACAACTACAACAACAACAACTACTACTACGATGATTATATACTCTGGTTATTAATAATTATTAAATATCAAAGAATTCAAAATAGTCGTAGTTGTAGTAGTAGTCGTAGTAGTAGTGAAACAAAAAACGACGGAAAAGAAGCAGCAAAAACAAGAACGAAAGCAAAAACGACGGAAAAGAAGCAACGGAAAAGAAGCAGCGAAAACGAAGAAAACGAGAACCATGAGGGGAGGACATGGAGAGATGACACAACCTGAAAGAAAACAACCATGGCAGACGTCAGTCGTCTGCCACAAAAACAAGAGTTGATCTATGAAAACGAAGAATGAAGAAGCCGGCGTAAGCCGACGCAATGAGAACGAGAAGGAGTTCGACATCAACACCGTGACGGAGTACTTCAAGTGCATCAACGTGAGGAACGCTGCCCAGGAAGCCTTAGCCTTCTGGAACTACAACCAGATGATGGGCTGGAAGGTGGGTCGTTCCAAGGTAAAGTCCTTCAACCAGATGCGGGCCATAGCGGAGAGGTGGAAGTACAACCTCACCATACATCCCGAGTATGCTGTGCGTCTCATGCCACAGTCCGTGTCCGCCACTCCACCTTCCGACACGTTCGACCTCTCCCCGATGGAGTTCAAGCGTCTGTGCGAGCTGGCGGAGCAAGGGTCGTCGGAAGCCGTCAGGATGCTAAGACGCTATTACGAGAGTCATCCCGACAAGCTGAGAAGCGCGGAGCGATTCTTCGCAGAGCGCCCCGAGCACCGTCCGTCGTACTGGTTGAAGATGAGAGAGAACGACAGCGACGTCAGTTGAGGTAGCCCGCCTTACGCAGTTCCTCAGCCACAACGAGACACTCGTCGTACCATTCCTGTCCGAAGCGTCGTATCAGCGGCTCCTTGAGGAAACGATAGACGGGGATGCCCATGCGCTTGCCCAGTTCTCTGGCCGGACGGCACACATCCCAGCGATGATAGTTGAGGGCTGGAGCGCCCCCCACGTCACGCACACGGATGGGATAGAGGGCGCAGGAGATAGGCTTCTGCCATTTCGTCCTGCCCTGTCTGTAAGCACCGTCGATGGCACACAAGGCACAACGCGGACCGCGCGTCTTGCCGCCATCGGCGGATATATTGTCATAACGCACAAAGACACAGTCCTTATCGTTGATGATCTGAGTCACGAGGTCACCGTCAGCGTCGGGATAGACCACTCCACACGAGGTGATACGGTCGCGAGCAGCCTGCGGCAGGTCGTTCCACACCAGCTCGCTGGCAGCCTCCAGCTTCTCCACCTCATCGGCATCGACGGGTGCACCGGCGTCTCCCTCCACGCAACAAGCACCGTGACACTTGGTGATGTCACAACAGAACATCTCCGTGAAGATGTCGAGCGACACTAAAACACCTAAAATCTCTACCATGAATCTGTACTCTCAGTCAATGAAAAACATAGAAGTGAACGTCATCACTGCTCCGGCACAGCGGCGTAGAACTCCAGGTCAGCGTCACTGGTGTTGACCAGCATGTGTGAGTGACCCTTAGGACAGTAGGCACACTGTCCCGCCGTGATGGCAGTAGCCACGCCGTCGTCATGCAACGTGCCGCATCCCTTCACGACAAACAGTATCTCGCTGTTCGTCTCGTGTTTGTGCTCCCCGATGCTGGCACCCGGAGCGAGCACGCCGTGCAGGATACGGTTGGAACCATCGAAAAACATCTGTGCCGACATCTCCTTCTCACCACCCTTGAAATGAGGTATGACAGAGACCTCCATTGTGTTGAAATCTATAATCATGATTAGTGTATGTTTGATTTAGAACTGACTTTAACCAGCACCGGACGAACAAAGTCCGACGGCGGCGCGAATTTACCACTTTTTCACTCGGGGTAAAAAAAACTTTAAACTATTTGAGTCAAAGAACATCAAAAAAAAATATATTCAACGAAAAATCAACAATGACTGAAGACTCAGACGGAGGCTGTCAGCGACAGCCGTGACACGAGGATAAGGTTGTATGAACAAAGGACAACTATCAAAAAAGACACAGTAACGTTATTCTGCTATGAGAAATCATCTATTCAGGGGAGTGTTCCTCACTCTCCTTCTGCTCATCGCCGCGGAGGCTGACGCGCAGAACATCTACATCTGTAAGGATGGCAAGTACACAACAAGAGAGATAAGCCAGTGGTTGGAGATAGACCTCACTACCGACTGTGACTCCATCGTGTTCAGCGAGCCGACGTCTCTCTCGGAGAATGTATTCAACGACACTATTTATGTTACCTACAACGGCACGTCAGCCACTGTCAGCACTCTGCCTTCAGACGGCACGGTGACTGCCACCGTGGACGGAGCCGACGTGACGATTTACAACAACATCACAGACAGAGAGATATGTACTGTGCTGTCAGGACTGAGCACCAGCGGCTCATTCGTATATAGCGGAAGCTACAAGACCACGGTGAGACTCAACGGACTGACACTCACCGGCTCTCAGGCGGAGGCCATCAACGTGAAGTGCGGCAAGCGCATAGCTCTGGAGCTGGCTGAGGGTACCGTCAACACACTCAGCGACTGCCAGACGGACAACAGCCAGAAGGCGGCGTTCTACACTAAGGGACACCTCGAGATCTGCGGTTCAGGAACACTCAACCTGGTGGGTAACGTCAAGCACGGACTGTCAACAAAAGAGTACCTGCTCATCAAGAAGACTGCGGGCACGATTAACGTCAACGCGGCTGCCAAGGATGGCATACACGCCGGACAGTATTTCAAGATGAACGGAGGTGAGGTGACCGTCAAGGGAGTCAAGGACGACGGAGTGCAGGCGGAGGCCACAGGCGACAGCGATGACGAGAACGACGGACAGGTCATCATCAACGGAGGTACACTGACCATCAACGTCACTGCCGATGACGCCTCAGGACTGAAGAGCGACTCACTGCTCACCATCAACGACGGTACACTGACCATCACGTCAACAGGCAACGGTTCAAAGTGCGTAAAGTCCGACACTAAGGTGGTCATAGCCGGCGGTTCACTGACTCTCAACAACTCAGGAGGCACTTACGAGGACACGGATGAGGAGACGGATGAAGAGACCACGGACAACACATCATATAAGATGTACTTCACAGTGCCGACAAGCAACACGGGTAACACCGGATTCCCTGGAGGCAACATGGGCGACAACGGTACAGTATGGGGTAACATCTATCTCTACAAGAGCGACGGCACTCTCGTGCAGCAGCTCACCAGCTCAGTGACAGTCACAACGGGAAACCAGTCAGCCACATTCTACTATTATGATTTCAAGAGTTCTGACTCAGGAACATACTACCTCATGTCGGACAACTACACGCAGAGCAGAGGCGGATGGGGCGGCTCAACGACATACGTCATCAAGTCAGCTACCTTCAGCGGACCAACTAACGGCAGCGACTACTACTACACCGTGTCAAGCAGCTACTCTACAAGCGGAACGACACGCACATACTCCATCAGCAACACCACAAGCACATGGAGCAACGGCACGACGACGGCAGCGGGAGGCGACCTCAGCTCATCACACGCCATCAAAGCTAACGACGTGAGCGTGGAGGGCGGCACACTGACCGTCAAGGTGACTGGTACTGCTGGCAAGGGACTGTCAGCCGACGCCACACTGGACATCAGCGGAGGTACAACGAGCATCACCAATACCGGCGCAGGACTGGTGTCAGGCTCAGACACTTACACGGCTAAGGGATTGTCATCCGACGGCAACATGACTCTCAGTGGCGGCAACATCACAATCACGATGTCGGGCACAGGCGGCAAGGGCGTGAAGAGCGACGGCACTCTCGTCATCGGCAAGAGCGACGACGGCAGCGGACCTACACTCAGCGTGACAACGTCCGGATCAACGCTGTCAACAGGCTCAACAGGCTCAAACAACGGAGGCAACCCGTTCGGAGGCGGCATGGACAACAGCTCAAGCGGCTCATCAGCCAAGGCAATCAAGGCACAGGGTACAGTCACCATCTACGGAGGCGAGATGACGGTCAACACGGCGACAGACGGAGCAGAGGGCCTCGAGTCAAAGACCAGCATCGACATACAAGGAGGAAAGAACTACCTCAAGTGCTACGATGACTGTATCAACTCCAGCGGATGTATCTACTTCAACGGTGGCGTGACGGTGTGCTACAGCAACGGCAATGACGCCGTAGACTCTAACGCCGGCACAACAGGAGCTATCACCATCGGTGACGGTACTATCTTCGCTTACTCTACCAAGGGAAGCCCTGAGGAAGGTCTCGACTGCGATAACAACTCATACATCAAGATCACAGGCACCGGCACTGCCATCTCCGCCGGCGGCGCACAAAGCTCAGGCTCAAGCTCCATCAGCAACGCCACACAGGGTTACGCTTTCGTCACCAGCAGCGTGTCATACACCACAGGACGTTACTACACCTTGTCTGACGCCAGCGGTAATAACCTCGTTACATTCAGTTTCCAGGCTGCATGCAGCAGCTCTCTGTCACTGTTCACAGCCACTGGCATGACGAAGAACAGCACGTACTACGTGAAGTACTCCACAACGGCGCCTACGGATGCTGAGACGGCATTCCACGGTTTGTACCTCGGCAGTTCTGCCAAGGGCACGACAAGCGTGACAAGCTTCACGGCGAAATGATGTGAGGACACTATATATGATAAGCGAGAGACGCCATACGGAAAATTTCGTATGGCGTCTCTCGCTTATCTTGTACTGACGCTCACCGCGACAGCCGGGCGTTATCATCTTCCGAAGAAACGACGACAGTAACGCTCGTCATCCATCAGCTGACCGCGCAACGACTGCGTATCAGGAAAGCGTATCTCATCTCTCAGACGCTTGAGGAAGGTCAGCGTCATGCTTTTGCCGTACAGGTCACCGCTGAAGTCAAAGATATGTGCCTCCACGCTGACCGCCGACCCATTGTCCATGGTTGGACGCACGCCGATGTTGAGCATAGCGGGATGACCGTCAGCGAGTACGGCATAGACACCGTTAGCAGGCACTAACTTCCTCCCGTCCGCCTCCACATTGGCTGTAGGAAAACCAAGACCCGTGCCGAGATGGAAGCCACGCACCACTCGTCCAGTCAGAGTATAGTTATAACCTAACATACGGGACGCAGAGTCCACGTCGCCCCTCTCCAGCGCCTCACGCACCGCTGTCGACGAGCATCGCATGTCTGACAGCTCTAACGCCTTGACAACATCGATGCCATGATGCTCTCCGTAGGCGCGGTAGTCCTCGAAGCCATACTGGCTGCCATGACCGAAATGATGGTCATACCCCACCACGAGAACCTCAACACCATAGTCGTCACGTAACATGTCCATAAACTCGAAGGGACTGAGACGTCCCAGCTCATGTGTGAAGCTCATCATCGCCACTCTATCTACACCAGCCGACAACAGTCTCTCACGTTTCTCGTCGGGCAATGACAGCAGACTGACACGTGATGAAGGCACGAGGACGGAACGAGGATGCTCGGGAAAGGTCACAACAAGAGAGGCGAGGCCCCGTGAGAGAGCCTCGTCGCAGACCTGACGTATCAGGTAACGGTGTCCGTTGTGCACACCATCGAAAAAGCCTATTGTGGCAACATATCTTCGTGAGTCTGTCATCAAGACGCGAAAGTAATGATAAAAACGCTATTAACCAAAGAAAAGATAAGCTATCGCCACCGCCGCAGCTATTCCCGCCGCATCGGCAATGAGTCCGCACGTAACAGCGTGACGTGTGTCACGTATGCCCACGGAACCGAAATAGACAGCGAGGATGTAGAACGTGGTGTCCGTACTGCCTTGGAAGATACATGAGAGACGTCCGGCGAAACTGTCGGCTCCAAACGTCTGCATCGTGTCGACCATCATGCCGCGCGCACCGCTTCCCGACAACGGCTTCATGAGCGCCGTAGGCAATGCAGGCACGAAGTCGGCGTTCATGCCGGCTGACTCTACACACATGTTAATGCCGCCGATGAGCAGATCCATGCCACCGCTGGCGCGGAACACGCCGATGGCGACGAGGATGGCGACGAGGTACGGTATGACACGCACAGCCGTGCTGAAACCGTCCTTGGCTCCCTCGACAAATGCCTCGTAGACATTGACCTTACGCACCGCAGCGCAGAGTATGAAACAGAGTATGATGGCGAAGAGTGTGACGTTGGCTACCATGCCCGACACCATGTCCGTCATGTCCTTGTCCATCTTGGAGAACGCCCAGACAACACCTGCCACGAGCGTACACAGCCCGCCAAGCGTGGCGAGGAGTACCGGCTGTAACAGGTTGATACGCTGATAGAGACTGACAGCGACGATGCCCGCCAGCGTAGCCGCCAACGTGGCGAGGAGTATAGGCACGAAGATGTCGGTGGGCTGCGCGGCTCCCATCTGCGCCCTGTACACCATGATGCTGACAGGTATGATGGTGAGTCCCGACGTGTTGAGCACCAGGAACATGATCATAGGGTTGGTGGCGATGGTGTTCGCCTTGGCTTTCTGCTGCTCGCTCCATCCGTTCTCAGCGGCAAGACGCTCGTTACCCTCTGTGTTGAGTTGCTGCATGCTCTCCATCGCCTTCAAGCCCAACGGCGTGGCGGCATTATCCAGCCCCAGCATGTTGGCGGCTATGTTCATAAAGATATGTCCAGTGGCAGGATGTCCCTTAGGAATGTCAGGAAAGAGACGTGTGAAGACCGGTGAGAGAACCTTCGACAGCTTGTCGACAACCCCACCCTTCTCTCCGACACGCATCACTCCCATCCAGAGAGACAACACGCCTGTCAAGCCGAGACTGATGTCGAACGCTGTCTTCGAGTTGTCGAACGTGGAGTTGATGATTTCGGAGAACACGTACGTGTCTCCACCAGCGCACCGTATGACGGCACATACGGCAGCCATCACAAAAAACGCTATCCAGATGTAATTGAGTACCATGTGTGAAGTATGACTTATATTTACGACGGATGACCATCACCCGACTTCACGCGAAATTAGCAACATTTCCTCTCGCGGCAAAGAGAATGAACATTTTTAAGATGTATACCACCGCGCTATGACGTTAAATAACTGGAATATCACATGGACGTTTAAGATATTCAGACTTTACTGGTAATACCATTATTTTGTCCTGTAGAGTTTATTTAACTGATAAGGGCAAGTCTTTAGGTTCAGGATGAGAAAAGTGAAAAGCGTAAGTACTTAGGTGCATGATGGAAAAACTGAAAAGGGCAAATTTTCAGGAATGTTATTATTAACTGGCAAGGGTAAGTCTTCAGAAATGAGATGGAAAAACTTAAAAGCATCACATTGGTGGGTAGCCAAGAACACAAAAAAAGCCGGGAGCGTATACCCCCGGCCGTTCATTTCATTATTCATTCATCTTGGTTGACGGCTAATACATGTCCTGCCGTCCGGACTTTATCACTCGCTCTGGTTCTTACGAGGACCGCCTTGTCCTCCGCCTCTCTTATCCTTCTTAATCTTCTGGAAGGCTGTGAACTGCTCATCAGTGAGGATGGCCTTGATCTGGCTGTTCAACTTCTCACGCCTCTCCTTCATGGCGCTCATGTCCCTCTTCTCCGGCTTGCTGTCTGAGCTGCTCTTAGCAGACTCCCTCTCGGCCTTCATCTCATTAGCCTGCTCGAGGTACAGCTTATATATAGCGGCGTACTGCTCGTCAGTTGTGGAGCAGGCCTTCTTGACCTCATCAGCCTGTCTCGTCGCCATCTCCTCAGCGTTGAACTCACGGCGCTCGCCGCTCTTCTGTTGCGCTGACGCGCCAATAGTTATCATCATTGCCATAAAGGCTATCATAATTTTTCTCATAATGCTTCTTAATAAGTTAGTTGTTAATACCTTTTACTGCGGCTCCACAAGCGGTAAGTGCACGTCCCGTTTCCGTCGTCGTTCATATATGTGACGTTTCAAAAACAAAAAAGTTTAACTTACCCCACTCTTTCATTACGAGAAAAAAAACATGTCACACCCTCCGACAGCGCATCACACTGGGCTTGCGCCCACGTCAGGTCTTAGGGGAAAAAATGTCATTCAGACATATACAGTCTGCCCGACCTCTCAACAATGAGAAGCCGGGCAGTCACGTTAAAAAATATTATACAACAATCAGAGATATAATATCTTACGTCTGTTACCGTCGCTCATCCTTACGATATTGACGCCTCTCTCCGGTTTTGACAGTTGTCTGCCGTCGAGAGAGAAGTAAGACAGAGCCACCGGCTTTGTCACCTCATTGGATGCCTGTGGCGCCTTCACGTCTGTAGCCACGTTGACAGTCACCTCAGCAGAAGTGGCAGCCTTGACTGTAGCCGCTCCACTATACCTTGCCTGGAACGTGTGCTCACCGTCGTTGAGTCCGGACACGTAGTAGCATACCGGCTCTCCCTCGTACTGTATAGATCCTACTGGCTTGCCGTCACAGATGAACTGCACCCAGCTGTTCTGTCCGTCGTAGCCGCCGTTCACCGTCGCCGTGATCACCGCAGTACTGTCCGTAAGGATGTCAGCGCGCAGCGTCACGTCAGCGTCTGCGTCTCTCACCGGAGTGACCTTGAAGAGCTTGGCTCCGTGGCTTGCCACCTTGCTACTCAGTCCGTCGGCGGCCTTGACTGCGTCGACGTCCTTCTTCCCCCACACGTCATAGACGTTGATGGTCTGGTCGTCCTGGTATCCGAACAGAGTCAGGTCGACGCTGAGCGGCTTGTCCTGATCGACATATATGATGAACTCCATCGTGGTGCCCGACGTCGACTTGTTGTCCGTGTCGCAGCTGGAGTCATATCCGCACAGAGCCTTGAACGTGGTAAACGAGTGACCCTCAGGCAGGTCATATACGAGTGTGCACTCCGCATTGAGTCCGAGACCCTTGTCGTATGTCTGTCCGTCTACCACGAGAGCGCCTCCCTCGACATTCTTGTTGACACCCACCTTACCCCAGTCGCTGGTGTATGAGCTGTAGGACAGTGTGGTCAGCGATGTCTCGTTGCCCTCAGCGTCGACGAGTACAGGATTGACGATGTCAGCCCTGTCGTATGAGAAGCCGTCACCGTACTTGCTCACGAAGATTTTCAGCTTAGAGGCGTTGGTGATGTCAGCCTCCACGGCGCATGACTTCTGACCCGTGCGTGAGATGAGTCCGGTGCGTGCGGCACTGTTGTCCGCCTCACTTGTCAGCGGGTTCTTGTCGAAGACCATGAACACGAGGCTCGTGGTGGAGCCTGTCTGTCCTATACCCGAGTCGTCCGCAGCCGCCTTAGCCGTGAAGCGCGCCACGTCGAGGTTATCAGGTATGGTGAACAGCAACATAGCGTTGGCATCGGCAGAGAATCCCCTGTCGTAAGTCACTCCGAGCACTGTCATCTTTCCGCCGTTAGCCACGTTCTTATTCTCCGTCACCTTATTGAAGTAAGACGCCGTATATGTACGTGTGAGGTAGTCGCCTGTCAGCTGCACCGTCGAGCCGTCCTTGAGCACTAGCGTAGGGTTAATCCAGTCCGCGTGGTCGTAGTTATAGTTGTCACCACCATCATCGATGACCAGTGCTAGAGTCTTACTTCCCTCAGGCCACTCCACGTCGACGTCGACGGCATGACCGTCCGTGGTGTACGCCACAGTCTCCGACTTATACAACGCCTCGTTATCGAACACCCAACGTGTGTCATCGTCCTTGAACATGGCGATGTAACGTGAGCCGTCAGCAGGATTGAGAGATGTCCACGCTATGTTACCGGCTCCGTCGTTATAGAGCTGATGCGCATCCACGCCATAGTCGTTCATCTCCAGCATCTCCTTGTTGGTGAGCAGCGAGTTAGTGAAGTCATCATTCTTTGTCATCTCACCTCCGAAGAACAGAGGAGAGTGGCAGATGCCCCATAACGTCATCATGGTGTACTGCTCATCGTGGGTGAGGTTAGTCCATCGTCCGCTCTGCGCCGACGTGTAACCAGCGTCAGCCACCGTCATGGCGATTTGTCCGAGCGGCAGCATGTCGCAGTCCGCATAGTTACCTGGTCTTGTGACGTTCTCCCATGCGTGTGCCTCGTTGAACACCGCCGACACGTTACTCCAGTTGTCCCACAGGTCATCCATCATACGCCACTGGTTAGCCGTCCTGAGGCAGTCGTCAGCGTAGACGTACTGTGTCTTACCAGGAGAGAGAGACAGCACGATAGGACGTCCGCACTGGTCTATGGCCTTACGTATCATGTTGATCTCGTCCGTGTAGAAAGGTCTTGACATATCGTCCACCTTGATGAAGTCCACGCCCCACTCAGCGTAGAGGTCGATGATACTGTTGTAGTACAGCTGTCCGTACTCCGTGTTTCTCACGAGCGCGTTATCCTTGAGCCAGGTGCACGGTGATGTAGTGCCGTTGTAGACCTTAGCCCACGCCGTGCGTTTCTTACCGTCCGTAGAGCAGTCGGCGCCCTTGAGCGAGTACTTAGTAGGGTTTTGCGCCACAGTGACCGGCACACCTCTCATGATATGTATACCGAACTTCATGCCCATGGCGTGTATGGAGTCTGCCATGGCCTTGAATCCCTTGTTCACTCCGTCGACCATGGCGGACGGGAATCGTATCGGTGACGGAAGGTAACGTCCGTACTCGTCAAGCACATAGTCCTGCGTGCCCTTCTGGTTGTATGTTCCACCTCCGAGAGACGGATGGTTGCAATACCATCGTATGTCGACGACCACGTACTCCCATCCATACTCTAACAGGTGCTCCTTCTGGTACGCCGCGTTGCGCATGGTTATCTCCTCGTTGACACTTGAGTAGTAGCAGTCCCAGGAGTTCCATCCTCTCGGCGGTGTGAGAGCCCACCTTCTGAAGTCTGGCTCCTGTCCGTTCTGTGCGTCGGCTGTCACAAAGCCAAAAAGGGCAGTCGCTACGACTGCCCTGAAAACATTTGAAAACTTCATATATTTACTTAATGAAAACTTTCGATACAGTACCATCAGACATTCTCATGATGTTAAGACCCTTTCTTGGAGCGTTAAGTCTAGCGCCGTCAGCCGTGTAGAAGTCCACAGCTGTTTTAGCCTGGCTGTCAGTGATGTCATTCACGGCAGTAGCCTCGGCGCGTGTCTCTGCTCCTGCAGGCACTTCCTTGCTGTCGTAAGTGAGAGTCCAGTTATCGAGCTTGAACCATCCGAGACCGTTGCCAGCCGCAGTGCCGTCAGACGTGATGTTGTTGGTACGGAAACCGATGGTAGCCTCTCCAGCCTCAGCGAGACCGAATGTGAGGCTCACCGTGTTAGAGTAGTCTGAACGTGGAGACTCGCAGATGTATCCAGCGTAGTTGAGGTGCTTCACCTCAGCGTCAGCGTTGAGCTCGTCAATCTCGGCAGCCACCTTAGCGTCGTCCGGGAGGTTATTCTCGTAAGCGTCCTCAGAAGAGTACATAGCCACATAGTCGTTAGCAAAGATACGCTGAGTAGTGAGACAGTTACCAGCCCAGTTATACTGTATGAGCACGTCACAAGTCAGAGTGTATGTACCTGCAGGGAGTCCAGAGACAACCTGGCTAAGCTCAATCTCAGGAATAGTGCCGTTCCAGATACCCCAGAGGTGTGAGCCGTCAGAGTACTGGTTAGTAACCACGGTGCCGTCCTCGAGAGTGACGTTGATGCCGTCGCCCTCATTGATGGCGCACCATCCTGTAACGCCCTGTGCGTTGATCTCTGCCACTGTGCTGACCTTAGTGCCGTTGATGTACATATTCCATCCCTTAGGAGTTGCAGCCACGCCGCTTGAGTTGGAACCGTTCTGTGTTGAGAGATCCTCGAAAGAAGGGTTCTGGATATAGTCTGTGAGGATGTCGCCCTCCTCGATGTCGTCGCTCTGCTTGCAAGCCTGAAGAGCAGCGTCGAGCTTAGCAATCTCAGCCTCAACCTCCTCAGTTGTCTGAGCGCTTCCGTCGTCATACACAGACTCAGCCTCGTAGATAGCGTCGGTATAGTCATCTATACCTTTCTTGTTAGAGTAGTCCGCAGTCAGTTCGGCGTGCATGTCGATAGCCTCCTTGAAGCTCTCGTAAGCCTTCACAGACTCGTCGACAGTAGCGAGTATAGACTTAGCGTTGAGAATAGCGCTCACGATATCCTCCTCACTGCTGTTCTTGCTGATGGCAGACAGGTTGTCATAGCTGCTGCTGAGCTGAGCCTTGACGTCAGAAGCCATCTTCTTGTTCACAGAGAGGTAGTCAGCGAGGATTGTGAAGTAGTGAGAGAACGTGTTGTAAGCGTCGTCAGCCACGTAGCCCACCTTCTCGATAGTATAGTTATCAGTCTTGAACCATCCGTCACCTCCGTTAGGGTTGCTTGACTCTCTGTTGGCAGCGGCGATGTTACCGTCGGTTCTCAATCCGAATGTCAGGGTACCGTCATAGACATACGCTCTCACGCTGACCTCCTGCATCTCAGTGTCCGTAGTAGGCTCGCTGAGGTAAGCGAATCCGTAGACCTCAGAGTTGTCGAGTTTCGAGAGGTTATAATCCTCCTCCGCTCCGAAGTATGTTGATGAGAGGTTAGCGAAGATACGCTGTGTGGTACGTCTTGATCCGTTGCCGTTAGCACCGACCATGAGTCCTGCTCTCACGATATATGTACCGTTGTCGAGTCCGCTGATAGTCTGAGACAACTCGTAAGTAGGGATGCTTGAGTTCCATACACCGAATCCGTAGTTGCCGTCCTTGACGTCGCCCGCGCAGTCAGCGTTGACGCCATGCCAAGCAGTGATGCCAGCCGCCTTCACCTCGTCGGCAGTCGTCACCTTATTACCATTTATATATATGTTCCATCCTGTTGGAGGAGCAGCCACGCCAGTAGTAGTGTTACCCTCCTGTGCTGTGAGGTCCTCGAATGACATGTTAGTGCCGAGAGGAGTGACGTCGCCGTTGCCGAGGCTGTAGTTTGTCTCAGCCTGCTTGAGGTCGCTGAGTGCTGTGGCGAGGTCGGTCACCGCTGTAGTCTTAGTGAAGAGGTCAGTGGCGTTATCGATGGCAGAGGCGAGGATAGCGTCATCAGTGGTGTTGAGGATGAGAGCGTTCTGTATCTCCTTGTAGAGCTCCACCTTAGCGTTGATCATCTCAGATATCGTATTGATGTCCTCCTCATTCTCATTGAAGTTGTCAGCGTTGTAAATGGCTGTCACAGCGTCGAGAGTGAGTTTGAAGCCCTCCGCATACTCATCGATGTCAGCGTAGTCTGTCTCGAAGGCGCTGATGAGCTTCACCACCTTGAAGTCCTCCATATAAGCCGACAGCTTGTCGAGGCTCACGAATCCCCAGTTGAATGACGTGGAGTCATTAGCTGAGAAGTAGACGTCACCGTTGTCGCCGTCCTCAGTCTGCGAGATGCCACCGTAGCAGTCTGGGAACCATGTCTCACCCGGGAATGTGGCCACGAAGTACTGTGCTCCGTTGTTCAGGTGAAGACGGATATCCTTAGTTGGTGTGAACGGAGCCTGTGCCAAGGCGTCAGCGTTGTTACCCTCATCGAGTATGAGGTTATAGAATCCGTTCTCCTTTTCGTCGAGTCTCCATTTGATGGCCTCCGTTGACTTGAGGTTAGCGTTAGCCGTACCTCCAGGAATACCGAGGTAGTAGTTGACAGTCTGTGTCTCGCCTGTCGCCTCACCAGTCTCCGGGTCAGTCACGTCTGTAGTCTGAGGGAGGAAGAAAGACCATGTGCCGTCAGCGTTCTTCTGCGCCTGCATAGCGTAGTTGGCATAGTTAGAGTCTGTCTCTCCGAGGAAATAGAGAGCGCCGTCCCATCCAGTGCGACTCATATACTGAGTAGATGATTGTGCCTTGTTGACCAAGACATACTTGACACCCTCGACAGGTGTCTCTGGCTTAACCTTAGGAGTGATACCTGCGAAAGCGGCAAAAGCCATGCCGACGAACGCACAGGTCATTCCTGTTCTAAAGTAAAGATTTGTCATTTTTGTTGTAGTTAAGATTAAGATTGATTATTGTTATATTTATTCATTCTGAACACGTGCTATGTCACGCCCCAACATGGGAGCCACTCTCCCACCATCAAAACACGGCGGTTGTCCGCCTTCTTTACGGTTAGTCTCACTGCCGGCGTCATGAAGTATGTTCACACCGCATCGCAATCCGACGGCAAAAATACTTGATTTATTTATTACCCTCAATTGCATTCCGTAACAAAATATAACACTATTGTAACAATTGAACACCGTCATACTGATATTTTTGTTAACTTTGAACCGTAATTAGGAAACAGAATATGTTTTTCACAAGTTTGTTATACTCAACACTTTCCACAGCTAACAGTCACTCTCGTATTGTAACATTCGTAACATTTGTGGTGTTACATGTCTGTCTCAGCGCACAGAACGTGGTGCTGAGAGAGATGCCAACATATCGTCAGATGCCCATAGCTCACATGCATCATGTGGTGGAGGACAAGGACGGATTCATGTGGTACGCCACGGAAGGTGGCCTGTGCCGTGACAACGGATATCAGGTTGACATGTTCAGAAATGACATCGACAACATTGACTACTGGGGTTCGAACCATGTGCGTGAGATGGCGATAGGCAAGGACGGCAAGATATGGGTCATCACGGAGAGCGGACTCTATCGCATCGATCCGTCGGACTACTCACTGCGTCACGTGAAGGTGGAGGGTATGCCTTCCTCACACAACGTGTCAGTAAGCGTCACATCCGACGGCAACGTGTGGGTCATTGTCTCTGACGCCATCTACCGTCTCTCCGCTGAGGGTAAGCTGCAGAGGACGTATAAGGCGAAGAACAAAGGTGACGGTTTCAAGTTCATCAACGCCATATTCGAGGACTCACGTCATAACGTGTGGCTGTCAGAGTGTCGGGGCAGCCTGATGAAGTACGACCGCATGAAGGATAAGTTCACCCGATGCGATTGGCCTGAGGACTGCGAGCCACACGGAGGTATACATGAGGACAAGGCGAACAGATGTCTGTGGGTCGCCACATGGGGACGAGGAATTGTGAGGTACACACCCGACGAGACGGGACTGCGTGGACAGACCGTGTTCCAGCCATGCACCTACATAGGTAACACACTCAACTCGAACAAAGGAAAGATCGTGTCGATGTGCGCCAGCAAGGACGGTAAGGTGCTGTGGTGCTCCGCCATGGACGGCTTCTACGCCTACGACATACATGAGGACGGCACACTGACGGAGAGGGACCTGAGCGGGCTGCTGCCGAAGGGCAAAAACGTGTTCGCCACCAACTTCCGTGACTCGCACGGTAACATATGGGTATGCTCCTACTCTCCACACCCCTTCATCCTCGTCGGCAAGGACAACGGCATCGAGAGACATGCCGTCGACGCCGTGGCGAGAGAGACAGGCATGGAGACCATCGTGGAGAGCATAGCCTTCGAGAACGGATACGTGTGGATGTGGCACCTACGTCTGAACATGATGCTGCACAATCCGGCGAACGGCGACAATAACCTAGTGTTGAAGAGACAGAACACAGACCTCGGCTCGTCCGTCATGACAGCCAGAGACGGTGGCATATGGTCATCATACGGCAACACAGTGTGCGAGATGGCACATGACGGCATGACGGTGACAAGCAGAGACGTGACAACGGTGTCAGATAATGTCACCAGCCTGTATGACGACGGCAACGGCAGACTATGGATCGGCACATCGACGTCTGTATGGTGCCATGACTTGTCGACAGGAAAGACGAGACTGATGTACAAGGACACGGGCAAGGTGACGAAGATGAGGATGTCATTCCGAAATAAGTCGCTCTACTTCGTGTCACAGCAATACGGACTGGCGGAGGGCAGCGACAACGGCAAGGTGAGGCCACTGTCCAAGGGTCTCAAGGAACGTATCAGCTCATTCGACATCTCCGAGGAGGGCAAGCTGTACGTATCGACAGACCTCGGCAGCGTGTATCGACTTGACGAGAGGAATGGCACGCTGGTAAGGGACGACATGATGAGCCTGCAGAGCAGCGACGAGATTCTCGATGTGGCGTTCGACTCACTCAGCCACCTCTGGCTGCTGACCACTCAGTTCGTGAAGGAGTGCGACCTGGACAGAAGGACTTCAAGAATCATACGAGCTGACGATGACAACATCACGTTCGACTATTTCCTCACGCTGGAGAAAGCGGGTGACAGGATGTGCGTGGGTGGTGCCGGAGGATACTGCCTTATCAGACCGTCGACGGGAGATAATGTGTCGGATACACCGCCAAGGGTGACCTCGATAGTCATCGACGGCAGGAAGACGCTGGTGGGAAGAATGACGAAGATGGTGACGGTGGAACCTGAGGACATGAACGTGGAAATCAACTTCAGCACCCTCGACCACCTGAGAGCCGGAGACATACGCTTCGCTTACTGCCTGAGAACCAAGAACAGCAGCGAGCGTAAGTGGATATACCTGCCGCAGGGACATAACACAGCGTATTTCGCCGGAATGAGGAAAGGTGACTACGTGCTGGAGGTCAAGGCTACAGACAGATACGGAAACTGGGGAGAGCCAAGCGAGTGTCTCACCATCAAGAGACTGCCGGCATGGTGGGACACATGGTATATGTTCCTTCTTTATATAGCACTGGCGGCGGGTGTGTCATTCCTTCTTGTCAGGATGTTCTACAGGGATAAGATGCAGAACATGGAGATTAGAAAACTGGTCAACCTCGCGAAGGAGATGAGGGAGAGCATGGAGCTCAGAGAGAAGCAGGAGATGAGGATGAACGAAGAGGACGAGACGGTGACAGCAAGAACGGAAGAGGAGGACACGACTGGCGAGCACATGACAGACGGCGACACGGAGGAGGAGACTGAGGATAACGCTCCAGAGTTGTCAAAGGCTGAGCATAAGTTCCTGCTCACCGCGAAGAGTAAAGTGGAGGAGAACATCAGCAACAGCAACTACACCACGGAGATGTTAGCCTCTGACATGTGCATGAGCAGGATGAACCTATACAGAAAGCTGAATAAGGTGACAGGACAGAAACCGTCGGAATTCATCAGGATGGTAAGGCTGCAGGCTGCCGCCAAGATGCTCAGCGAGGGCGAATTCTCAGTGGCGGAAATAGCGGAGAAAGTGGGCTTCTCTAACCCTTCTTATTTCTCTAAGTGCTTCAAGGACGCTTTCGGAGTCATACCTAAACGATACCGATAAGAGGTGTGACGACAATGCTCTCACGCTTTATGCTTGTCGACGAGCAGACATATTTGAACTATGTTTTTGGTAATATTCATAAAATTGGGTAGTAAAATACATGCAAGTTACTATTCTGCAAATTGAAATGCCATGAGAGGGAAATACTCAACGGTGAAACGGTAATTGAGAATAATAATGGGCATACAGAATCACCTAATCGTTTCGCACTTTTTTGTTGTCCGAAACCCCTCTTTTTGCGTTGACACGTGTCAGCGAAAAAATGACTTCCGAAATTTTTCCGTGTCTTATTCGACGTCTGAAAATCTCAGGTTAGGACGTTGAAAAGTTCAGGTTAGGATTTTTAAATTCTCAGACCTGCGTATAGACTATATCCTAACCTAAGAATTTTAAAAAAGAAACTCAAGACTTTTAATCTCCTTATAATATAAATATCAATTAGTTAACCTAAATATAATCAAAAACACACATAGGAAATTTGGTTACATTCCAAATTGTCCGTTATTCCACCTTGTTTATCATGATTCTCTGGTTGAGCACCAGTACTGACATAGAAATAAAACGCCACCCGGAGACTCCGAGTGACGTTTTATACCATGTCTAATGTCATTGCATCACGTGAGACGAAGACTCTTCACTCTCACGGATGTTTCCTATATAATATAGGTGAGTTATCATCCTTTGATGATGGCGGCGAGATTGTCAGGTGCCACCATCTGCTGCTCACCTGTCTCCATGTTCTTGAGGTTGACCTTACCCTCAGCCATCTCCGTCTCGCCCACGATAGCCACAAACGGAATATTCTTGGCGTTGGCGTATGACATTTGCTTCTTCATCTTAGAAGAGTCTGGGTAAATCTCAGCCCTCACACCAGCCGCGCGTACCTTAGCGAGCACCTTGAGGCAGAAGTCAGCCTCAGCCTCTCCGAAGTTGACGAACAGCAACTGAGTGGCGCTCACTGTCTCCTTTGGATAGAGGTCGAGCTGGTTGAGCACGTCGAAGATACGATCAGCACCGAACGAGATGCCCACGCCGCTTAGTCCCGGCATGCCGAAGATGCCAGTGAGGTTATCGTAACGTCCACCGCCCGTTATCGAGCCAATCTGCACATCGAGCGCCTTGACTTCGAAGATAGCACCTGTATAGTAGTTGAGACCACGCGCGAGCGTCAGGTCAAGCTCGATGGCGTTGTTCAGGTCTGTCAGCTTAGAGAGTATATACTCACACTCGTCAACACCCTTAAGCCCCGTATCACTGCCGCTGAGCACCTCACGCATCGTGGCGAGTTTCTCGGCGTTAGAGCCAGACAGTTTGATGATAGGCTGCAGCTTCTCGATGGCGTCGGCAGGTATGCCGTCAGCCGCCAACTCAGCGTTGACAGCGTCGAGGCCAATCTTGTCGAGCTTGTCGATAGCCACGGTGATGTCGACAATCTTGTCGGCCTGTCCAATCATCTCCGCGATACCAGTGAGAATCTTTCTGTTGTTGATCTTGATGCACACACGCACACCGAAACGTGTGAACACGGTGTCGACAATCTGCATCAGCTCCACCTCGTTGAGGAGTGACTCAGAGCCGACCACGTCGGCGTCACACTGGTAGAACTCGCGGTAACGGCCCTTCTGTGGTCGGTCGGCGCGCCATACCGGCTGAATCTGGTAACGCTTGAACGGCAGTGCCAGCTCCTCACGGTGCTGCACCACGTAACGTGCGAAAGGCACGGTGAGGTCATAGCGCAGTCCCTTCTCGCAGAGCTTGCCAGCCACCTTGGCTGAATTAGACTCCGTCAGGTCCTCAGCAGTCATGCCACTGAGGAAGTCACCAGAGTTAAGGATTCTGAACAGCAGTTTGTCACCTTCCTCGCCATACTTGCCCATGAGTGTGGACAGGTTCTCCATGGCAGGTGTCTCAATCTGCTGAAAGCCGTACAGAGCATATACGTCCTTGATTGTGTTGAATATGTAGTTACGCTTGGCCATCTCCAGAGGAGAGAAGTCACGCGTACCTTTTGGAATACTTGGTTTCTGTGCCATATCTATATATTATTTATTTTTTTCTTTTCACATTGTGACGTCAACGTAGGACCCGATTGGCGTCACGTCAGAACATCGCCGCCACGCGTCGCACGCCAGCGACAAGGGCGTCGACCTCCTCCTTCGTGTTGTAGAGTGCAAAGCTGGCTCTCACCGTTCCCTCGATGCCAAGTCGGCGCATCAGCGGCTCGGCGCAGTGATGTCCTGTTCTCACTGCTATTCCCAGTCTGTCGAGCAGCGTACCCATGTCGAGATGATGTATGTCGCCCACGAGAAAGCTTATCACGGCGTCCTTGTCGGGTGCCGTTCCTATCAGTCTCATGCCGTCAATCTCCGCCAGCTTCTCCATGGCGTAGCGAGTCAGTTCCTGCTCATGGTCGCGTATGTTATCCATGCCGAGAGCAGAGACGTAATCGAGAGCCTTCGCCAAGGCGTGTGAAGCCACATAGTCGGGAGTGCCCGCCTCGAACTTATACGGCAGCTCGTTGTATGTTGTCTTCTCGAACGACACGTTCTTGATCATCTCGCCGCCACCCTGATACGGAGGCAGTTTCTCGAGCCATTCCTCCTTACCATAGAGCACGCCGATGCCTGTAGGCGCGTATATCTTATGTCCTGAGAAAGCGAAGAAGTCACATCCCAGATCTTGCATGTCGACCTTGAAATGCGGAGTGCTCTGAGCGCCGTCGATGAGCACCGGCACGTCTATCTCGTGCGCCAGTCTGATGATATCCCTCACCGGGTTGACAGTGCCAAGCACGTTGCTCACGTGAGCGCAGCACACGATGCGTGTCTTCTCATTGAGCATTGAGCGGTAGGCGTCGATGTCGAGCACGCCCTCATCGCTCATCGGTATGACACGCAATGAGGCGCCTTTCCTTTCACACATCATCTGCCACGGCACGATATCGGAGTGATGTTCCATGACGCTGACCACGACCTCGTCGCCCTCATGCACGAACGCTTCCCCGAAGGTGAACGCTAACAAGTTGATGCTCTCCGTTGTACCCCTGGTGAATAATATCTCACTCACCGAGCGGGCATTGATGAACGCTCTGACCGTCTCGCGACTCGCCTCATGCAAGTCGGTAGCTTTCTGTGAGAGGAAATGCACGCCTCGATGCACGTTGGCGTTGACATTATAGTACTCATCCACCATGGCCTCAACCACACATCTCGGCTTCTGCGTCGTCGCTCCATTGTCAAGGTAGACCAACGGCTTGTCATATATCTTACGCGAGAGAATCGGGAAGTCCTCGCGCACCTTATTCACATCGTACATAGAAAACTGTTTATATCATTTACATAATCCGCACACACCACACTTCTCCAGCTCGCCTCTGAAACGTTTCTCCACCTTCACGAAGAGTTTGTCCCTGAGAGGCTGGTAGCGTATCTGGTCGATGACCTGTCCCATGAACGCGTTCTTCAACAACATTCTCGCCAACGCCTCGGGCACGCCTCTCTGTCTCATGTAAAAGAGTGCCGTCTCGTCCATCACGCCTACAGTAGAGCCGTGAGCGCACTTCACATCATCAGCGTAGATCTCCAGCATAGGCTGCGTGTACATCCTGGCTTCCGGTGAGGCACACAGGTTGGAGTTTGTCTCGCGGCTTGACGTCTTCTGTGCGTCCTTCCTCACGAGCACACGTCCTGCGAAGGCACCCACAGACATGTCGTCGAGCACGTATTTATACAACTCGTCAGACACGCAGTTAGGCACCTGATGGTCGATGAGCGTGTTATTGTCTATATGCTGTTCACCGTCACCTATGGCGCATCCGTTGAGTGTCACCTCAGAGTTCTCACCCTGCAGATAGACGTCACAGAGGTTACGTGTCAGTCCGTTGTTGAGCGTGATGGAGTTATGCTTGACGCGACAGTCACGTCCCATGCGCACGTAAACATTTGAGAATCGTGAGCATGACTTGTTCGTCTCCTCCACCTCATACATATCGAGGCTGCTGTTGTCCATCACCACGACCTCGATGACCTGAGTGGACAGGAATCGCTGTCCGTCGTCCGCATGGTCATGTATGATGATTGTCGCCTCAGCGCTTTGCTCGAGGACGATGAGCATTCGTCGGTTCATCATCGTAGGCACGTCGCCCCTGAGCCAGTTGTCCACCTGTATCGGTGTCTCGACTCTCACTCCTCTCGGCACATGGATGAGCACTCCGTCGTGTGCCAACGCCGTGTTGAGTGCAGTGAGCGGGTCGTCCATGTCAGCCACGGTGGCGTAATGCCTCGTAGCGGTCACTCCACCCCGTCCTATCGTGGTGACGTATGGAGAGTCGGCCACGTCGAGCGGTCCGAGCGCTATGCCGTACTCAGGCTCGAAGCATGCGGCGACGTCGGTGTATTTATAACGTTCCACCTTACGTGTAGGGAATCCTTTGTCCCTGAACACGCCTATGGCCCTGTCCCTGGCGTCATTCATGACATCGCAGCTCCTGCCTCTGATCTGGGCACCAGCCTCGTCATAGAAGTCTATATATTGCTGTTCACTTTTCATTGTCGAGCTCTGCTTTAATCCAGTCGAATCCCTCATTCTCAATCCTCACAGCCAGTTCAGGTCCGTCGGTCTTGACAATCTTACCGTCGATGAGCACGTGCACCACGTCTGGCTTGATATAGTCGAGAAGTCTCTGATAGTGAGTGATGACCATGGCGCTGGTGTCTTCCTTACGCAGTTTGTTGAATCCCTCAGCCACGATTCTCAGTGCGTCGACGTCAAGACCTGAGTCTGTCTCATCGAGGATGCAGAAGGAAGGCTCGAGCATAGCCATCTGGAAAATCTCGTTACGTTTCTTCTCACCGCCGGAGAAGCCCTCGTTGACCGAGCGGTTCATGAGTTTCTGGTCTATCTCGACGAGCTTACGCTTCTCTCTCATGATCTTGAGAAACTCCGTGGACTTGAGCGGCTCCTCGCCTCTAGCGGCTCGTCGGGCATTGACAGCGGCCCTCATGAAATTCGTCATGCTCACACCAGGTATCTCGACAGGTGTCTGGAAAGACATGAAGATTCCGGCGTGCGCTCTCTCCTCGGTGCTCATCGCCAACAGGTCCTGTCCGTTGAAGGTTATAGCACCTTCTGTCACCTCGTATGTCGGGTTACCCACGATGACGTTAGACAGAGTGGACTTACCCGCTCCGTTAGTTCCCATGATGGCATGTATCTCACCGTCGTTGATGGTGAGGTCGATGCCCTTAAGTATCTCTTTGCCAGCTACTGTGGCGTGTAAATTCCTTATCTCTAACATAGTCAGTAGTATTTAGCCCACCGTGCCCTCGAGGCTCACGCTGAGCAGTTTCTGTGCCTCCACGGCGAACTCCATCGGCAATTTATTGATGACCTCTTTGGCATAGCCGTTGACGATCAGTCCCACGGCCTCCTCTGTCGATATGCCACGCTGGTTGCAGTACATGAGCTGCTCCTCGTTGATCTTCGACGTGGTGGCCTCATGCTCAATGGTGGCCGTATTATTGTGTACATCCATATAAGGGAAGGTGTGCGCACCGCACTCTGAGCCCAGCAGGAGCGAGTCACAGCTGGAGTAGTTACGTGCACCGTCGGCCTTGGAACCGACCTTCACCAATCCGCGGTATGAGTTCTCGCTCTTTCCCGCACTGATGCCTTTGGATATTATGGTGCTCCTGGTGTTCTTTCCCAGGTGTATCATCTTTGTTCCCGTGTCCGCCACCTGATGGTTGTTGGTTACGGCGACGGAGTAGAACTCAGCCTGCGAGTTGTCGCCGCTGAGTATGCATGAAGGATATTTCCACGTGATGGCGGATCCTGTCTCGACCTGTGTCCATGACAGCTTGGAGTTGACACCGCGCAGGTGTCCTCTCTTCGTCACCAGATTGAGCACTCCACCCTTTCCGTTCTCATCTCCCGGATACCAGTTCTGCACCGTCGAGTACTTCACCTCGGCGTTGTCCATCACGACAATCTCGACGATGGCGGCGTGGAGCTGATTCTCGTCTCGCATCGGCGCCGTGCATCCCTCGAGATAGCTCACGTACGAACCCTCATCGCACACGATGAGTGTTCTCTCAAACTGTCCTGTCTCCCTCGCGTTGATACGGAAGTAAGTGGACAGCTCCATCGGACATCTCGTCTCCTTAGGAATGTATACGAACGAGCCGTCACTGAAGACGGCTGAGTTGAGCGCGGCGAAGTAGTTGTCTCTGTAAGGCACGACGCTGCCCAGGTACTGTCGCACCAGGTCTGGATATTCCCTCACAGCCTCGCTGATGGAACAGAATATGATGTTCTTCTCGGCGAGCTTCTCCTTGAACGTGGTCTTCACCGACACTGAGTCCATGACGGCGTCCACGGCCATGCCGCTGAGCGCCAGTCTCTCCTCAAGTGGTATTCCCAGCTTGTCGAATGTCTTGATAAGCTCAGGGTCTATCTCTTTCTTTCCGTCGTCCGTCGTTTTCTTGGTAGGATCAGCGTAATAGGAGATAGCCTGATAGTCAATCTCCGGCAGAGTGAGGTGTCCCCATGCGGGCTGCTTCATCGTGAGCCAGTGGCGATAAGCCTCCAGCCTGAACTGCAGCAGCCAGTCCGGTTCACCTTTCTTGGCAGATATGACACGTATCACATCCTCATTAAGTCCCTTATCGATTATCTCAGTCTGTACGTCGGTGGTGAATCCGAACTCATACTTCTTTTCGGCCACCTTACGTACAAATTCATTTTGTCCAGCCATATTACTTATTGAGCTATTAATCACCCATGACACTGTCAACGGCTTTGTCAACAGCTTTGTCGACTGCCGGTTTCAGTCCCATTCGCGGAGTCATGCCTGAAGCCTCCTCCGTTGAGTCCGTCACGATGACCACGTCGGGTATGACGGGTTGTGACAAATGCTTGACGGTGTAGAACGCCGCCGGTCTCTCCTCCAGCCTGTCGCGTGAGAATCCTGCGGAACTGGTCATGAAATCCATGAAGTTGAAAGCCATGCTCAGCACGATACCGTAGCACAACGCTCCCACTGCCGCTCCACACAGTCTGTTGATGAATCCCAGGTGTATGGCGGAGAATGCCTTGGTCAGCAGTGACGCCATCATGCCCAGTATCAGCGGTACGATGATGACAATAAGCACAAAGGCGAACATGTGTCCCATGCTCGCTGAAGTGCCTCCCTTGTCCGCCAGATAGTCGCCGAACTGCTGATACAGCATACATGCCATAATCAGTCCGAACGCCACGCCGGCAAAGTGAGCCGCCATCTTAAACGCACCCTGACAGAAGCCTACCACGGCTCCTATCAGCAGCACAAATACTATCAGTGTGTTCATATCATATATGACGGTCGGCCGCCGCCGGCCAGACTGCTGGACGGCAAGCGGCCACCCGTATGCTTAAAGCTTAGTCTTCACCTCAACCTCAGTGAATGTCTCAAGTATATCACCCTCACGAATGTCGTTGTAGTTGACGATAGATATACCGCAGTCGAAATCACGGCTCACCTCCTTGACGTCATCCTTGAAACGCTTGAGGGCGAGAATCTCACCTGTGTGTACCACGATGCCGTCTCGAATGACACGTATCTTGTCTGAGCGGTGTATCTTACCGTCAGTGACGAACGCACCTGCAACTGTACCCACCTTGGTGATCTTATACACCTGTCGTACCTCAGCCTGTCCCGTGTTCTCCTCCTTGAGTGTTGGAGCGAGCATTCCCTCCATAGCGTCCTTAACCTGCTCGATACAGTCGTAGATGATGGAGTAGAGACGTATGTCAACACCCTCTTGCTCAGCGAGCTTACGGGCAGCCACAGACGGACGAACCTGGAAACCGATGATGATGGCATCAGAAGCGGATGCGAGTGTCACATCGCTCTCTGAAATCGCACCCACGGCCTTGTGTATGACGTTGACCTGTATCTTCTCTGTAGACAGCTTGATGAGTGAGTCGGACAATGCCTCGATAGAACCATCCACATCACCCTTGACCACGAGGTTAAGCTCCTTGAAGTCACCCAGAGCGATACGGCGTCCGAGCTCATTGAGGTCGACACGCTTGAGTGTACGCAGACCCTGCTCACGTTTGAGCTGCTCACGCTTGTTACATATCTCACGAGCCTCCTGCTCTGTCTCCATCACATGGAACGTGTCACCTGCTGTAGGTGCGCCGTTGAGTCCGAGGATGACAGCCGGCTCGGCAGGCAAAGCCTGCTGTATGCGCTGTCCGCGCTCGTTGAACATTGCCTTGATACGTCCGTAGTTCGTTCCGGCGAGCACGATGTCACCCTGATGCAGTGTACCGTTGCTGACGAGCACCGTAGCCACGTATCCTCTACCCTTGTCGAGTGTTGACTCGATGATTGAACCGGTAGCCTTACGGTTAGGGTTCGCCTTGAGCTCGAGCATCTCGGCTTCCAGCAGCACCTTCTCCATCAGCTCCTCGACACCGATACCTTTCTTGGCACTGATTTCCTGACACTGGTACTTACCACCCCACTCCTCGACTAGGAGATTCATAGCTGAGAGCTGTTCCCTGATCTTGTCTGGATTGGCACCCGGCTTATCAATCTTGTTAATCGCGAACACCATCGGCACGTTAGCTGCCTGGGCGTGCGCTATCGCCTCCTTGGTCTGAGGCATTATGGCATCATCGGCGGCGATGATGATGATGGCGATATCCGTTACCTGAGCACCACGAGCACGCATGGCTGTGAACGCCTCATGACCCGGAGTATCGAGGAACGTGATGTGCCGTCCAGACTGCATCTTCACGTTGTAAGCACCGATATGCTGAGTGATTCCGCCGGCCTCACCCGCGATGACATTTGTCTTACGTATGTAGTCGAGCAGAGATGTCTTACCGTGGTCGACGTGTCCCATCACCGTGATGATTGGGGCGCGCGGCTCGAGGTCTTCCTCTCTGTCCTCCTCCTCAACGATGGCGTTTGACACCTCCTCGCTGACATAGTTGGTGGTGAATCCGAACTCCTCAGCCACGATGTTGATGGTCTCTGCGTCGAGACGCTGGTTGATGCTAACCATCATGCCAATGGTCATACATGTTCCGATGACCTTAGTGACTGGCACGTCCATCATTGTAGCGAGGTCGCTGACCGTCACGAACTCGGTGAGCTTAAGCACCTTGCTCTCAGCATTCTCAGCCATCTCCTCTTCATTCAAACGCTCACGTACCGCCTCACGTTTCTCCTTGCGGTACTTCACGCCTTTCTTCTCCTGCTTAGAGGTGAGTCGAGCGAGTGTCTCCTTAACCTGCTTAGCTACTTCCTCCTCGCTGAGCTCCACTGGCTTCTGCGGTTTATTCTTCTTATTCTTCTTGCCATGTCCCTGCTGAGCCATGTCCTGCACATTCTTGCCCTTGGCTGCTCCAGGCTGAGCGTTCTGTCCGTTCGCTCCATTCTTGCCTTTCTTGCCTGACTGTGCCTGCTGTTTAGCCGCAGCGTCGACATCCACCTTCTCGTTGCGTATGCGGTTACGTTTCTTCTTCTCACCGTTCTGTGACACAGCTCCGGCAGTCTTCTCGTTACGCTCCTTCTTACGCTCAGCCTTGCTCTTGCGGTCCGGACGCGTCTTAGAGTTCAGACTTGACAAGTCGATAAATCCGACCTGCTTGAACTGTACTCCAGCATCAGGAGCAGACAAACGGTAGACTCCATTCTCGTCCACCTCCAGTCTGTCCTCAGTCTGGCTCTTCTTGGCAGTCTTGTCGTCGGCTGTCGTCTCTGCCACCTCAGGCGTTGCCACCTGCTGTGGAGCCTCTGCCTTCAGGCTGACGTTCACAGGCTCACTCACAGTTTCCGGAGCCTTGTCCTCACGCGTCTCAGCCACAGGCTCAGCGTCTACCGCAACAGGCTCAACCTTCACAGCCACCTCATTCACCTCAGTCTTCTCGACCTTAGCCTCAACAGGTACTGCAGTCTTCTCCTCCTTATCCTTATTGTCGTTGATGTTACCGACAACCTTGAATTGCTGTATTTTCTTCTCAGACGTGAGACGGAACACCTCCTGCTTCTCCATCTTCTCCTTCTTGGCTTTCTCCTTGCGTTCCTTAGCCTCTTGTTTTTCCTTGTCCTTTCGCGCCTGAATAGTCTGCTGAATCTCAGCGTGCTTATCTTTGTCGTCACCGAAAGCACTCATGAGCAAGTTGTACTGCTCATCCGTGATCTTAGCGTTGGGGCTGGCGTCTTCCAGAGCCTGTCCCTTTTTCTGCAGGAACTCAGCCACGGTGTTAATTCCCACATTCAGTTCTTTTAATGCTTTATTTAGTCTAACTGCCATTTCTTTCCGATTAATATTATAGGATTCTGGTTTAACAGACTTTTTTCCGGCCCGTTGGAGTTAGGCCCCATGAGATGTCCGGAGAAAAGTCTCTAACTCCAGACCCTCATCTCTCACTGTTCATGGGAGATTATTCCTCAAACTCAGCACGGAGGATGTTAAGCACATCGTCCACTGTGTTCTCCTCGAGGTCAGCCTTCTCGACAAGCATATCACGCGGAGCGTCGAGAACACTCTTCGCTGTCTCAAGACCTATGCTCTTTATCGCGTCGATGACCCATGGCTCGATTTCGTCCTTGAACTCATCGAGGTAGATATCCTCCTCAGCCGGCTCATTACCGTCAAGCTCACGGAAGACGTCGATAGTATACTCGGTGAGCATGCTGGCGAGTTTGATGTTATGTCCGTTCTTACCGATGGCAAGTGACACCTGATCAGGCTGCAGGTATACCTCTGCCTTATTATTCTCCTCGTCGAGCACGACAGAAGAAATACGTGCCGGGCTGAGTGAGCGCTGTATGAACAGTTTCATATTGCTCGTGTAGTTGATGACGTCGATATTCTCGTTGTGCAACTCACGCACAATGCCGTGAATACGGCTACCCTTAACACCCACACAGGCTCCGACCGGGTCAATGCGCTCGTTGTAGCTCTCTACCGCAATCTTAGCGCGCTCACCAGGGATACGGGCTATGCGGCGTATTGTGATGAGTCCGTCATTAATCTCAGGCACCTCGTTCTCCAAGAGTTTCTGAAGGAACTCAGGAGCGGTACGGCTAAGAATAATCTTCGGGTTGTTGTTCTGGTTGTCCACGCGTAGCACGATAGCGCGCGCCGTCTCTCCCTTTCGGAAGAAGTCGCCAGGTATCTGCTCAGCCTTAGGCAGGAGCAGCTCGTTACCCTCGTCGTCGAGGAGCAGCGTCTCACGCTTCCACACCTGGTACACCTCAGCGCTGATGATTGTTCCGACTTTGTCAAGGTATTTGTTGTACAAGTTGTCATGTTCCAAGTCGAGAATCTTGCTCGCCATGGTCTGACGAAGAGTCAGTATGGCACGTCGTCCGAAGTCCGCGAAGTTAACCTTCTCGCTGACCTCCTCACCGACCTCGTAGCTCTCATCAATCTTACGAGCCTCAGAGAGTGCTATCTCCGCATTCTCATTATCCACCTCGCCGTCCTCGACAACCGTTCGGTTACGGTAGATCTCGAAGTCACCCTTATCAGGGTTGACGATGACGTCGAAGTTATCGTCTGATCCGAAAGTTCTCTGTAACACACTGCGGAACGAGTCCTCCAACACACTGACAAGCGTTGTCTTGTCGATGTTCTTAGTCTCCTTGAAGTCCTTGAAGGTGTCTATCAAGTTGATCTGTTCTTCTTTTTTCTTTGCCATTATATATTATATTAATTCTTTCACACCAATGTGGCCGCACGAGAGTCGACTCTCGTTCAGCGTCCTTGTGTCACCGTGTCATCACATCACTTGAAGTCGATGATGCTCTTGACCCACTTCACGTCCTGGTAGGCGAACCTTTTCTCCACATCCACGAGCTGAGGACGTTTCTTACCCTCCACCTTTTGTTTCTCAGTGACCACCACCGTGAATCCTTCATCGTCAGCGTTCCTCACGCACCCCTCCATCTTCACACCGTCCGCCGTAAGCAGCTCCACGTCGTAGCCGATGCTGTTGATATACTGCTGAACCACCTTGAACGGTTGACCAATGCCGGCAGATCCCACCTCAAGTTCAAAGTCCTCCACCTCACGGTCGAGGTGTTCCTCAATAAACTTACTGAGTTCGCAGCAGTCCTCAATCCATACTCCGTCCTTGTGGTCTATCTCCACAGTGATCTTGTTTTGTTCGTCAACAGCGGTGTCAACCAGGAAATACTCTTTTCCGTTGAGCCACTCTTGAGCCAGTTCCCTAACCTTGTTTCTGTCAATCATAAATCGTAGCTATGATTTTCAAATGCTGATTTTACGGGCCGCGTCAGCTAAGTACGAGACGCGGCGAATTACACTTATAGATATACAAAGAGAGGAAACTTTTCAGTCCCCTCTCATCTTTCGACCACAAATTTATGACTTTTTATTATATCCACAAAGTTTTTCCACATTTTAAACCAAAAAAGACCGCAAAAATCAAACTTTTCAGTTGAGGATAATAGATTTATTAAAATTAACATTACATTTGCGAATCAATAGAAACAGTTTAGACTAACCAAATGATGGCAGAATTAGACAATGAGATATCAGAACTGCTTTTCTCCATGAAACAGATAACATTGGATGAAATGTCCGGGATACGTCTTATGAACAGACTCGACACCAAGTACGTCGCATCGAAGAAACAGCTCATCGAGTTGCTGAGACTCGTGCAGGACAAGTATTACGTGCAAGAGACCTTAGGGAACAGAATCATACCTTACTGCACCACTTACTTCGACACAGCCGGCCATGAGATGTATCTGATGCACCACAACAAAAGGGCTTCCAGATGCAAGGTGAGGGTGCGAACCTACGTGGCCTCCAACCTTACGTTCCTAGAAGTCAAGAACAAGAACAACCACGGACGAACCAAGAAGAAACGTATCGAGGTGCCGTCACTCGAGGAGTTCAGACAGACCGAGGGAGCCGAGGAGTTAGTGCTCAAGAAGACGAACATCCCGCTTAGCAAGCTGAACATGGTGGTACAAAACAACTTCGACCGAGTCACGCTGGTGAACTACGGCAAGACGGAGCGTCTGACCATCGACTTCAACATACGTTTCGACAACAAGGAGACGGGCATGGAGCACGGCACAGACCAGCTGGTGGTCATCGAGCTGAAGAGAGACGGCAATGTCTACTCACCAATTACCGAGCTGCTGAGAGACATACACGTGCCAGTGTCAGGGTTCAGCAAGTGCTGCATAGGCATGGCGCTGACAGACACGTCGCTCAAGCGCAACAACTTCAAGCAGAGACTAAGAAATATAGAGAAGATTAACGGAAGGAAATTCATCAAGATAGCCCTGTAAGTCTTCACGCTGTCACACTGTCGAATGACAACTCTTTAAAAGACAATAAACAACTAACATCACAATAACGATTATGAACGCTATTAACGACTTTCTCGCGGTGCTCTCAAGTGACACATGCCGTATCCTTGACCTTATACTGCGACTCATCATCAACACAGTTTTCACAATGACCATCGCTCGCTGCTTCTATTTTCCGAAGGCGAGACGCAAAGATTTCTTCTTCACCTACGTACTGGTAGGTTTCTGTATCTTCATGCTCATACACTTGATGGGCGACGCTAAGATCAAGACTGGTATAGCCATGGGACTCTTTGCCATATTCTGTATCATGCGTTACCGCACAGAGTCTGTGCCTATCCGAGAGATGACCTACCTCTTCCTCATCATCTCACTCGCGGCGATCAACGGATTGGCATGGGCTGCGGACATCAGTCCAAAACATCCTGAGTTCGCCGGTCCTCTCATGACATCCATAGGCGAGTTGATACTCACCGACGCCATTTTCGTGTTCGGCGTATGGATGGCAGAGGCTAACATGCTCATCAAGAGCCTCTCATCAAAGTACATCAAATACGACAAGATAGAGCTTATCAAACCAGAGAAGAGAGAGGAACTCATCGAGGACCTGCGTACACGCACTGGACTGGACATCACATCCGTGGCTATCGGCTCTATCGACTTCCTCAAGGACATGGCCCTCATCAAGGTGTACTACAACACTGACGAGGAGGACGAGTCAATAAAGAAGATGCCAAAGGAATATCAGTAAGAACCAAAGCGACACGCTACGACCATAATAACAACATGAACAAAAAGCTATTATCGATCCTCACAGCGCTCATCGTGACTGGTACAGCACACGCCACCGATGACGACTTCGGACTCAACCTCAGCGTGGCAGCAGAGAAGAAACTGACACAAAACTTCGACTTCTGCGTCGACGGCTCGTTCTACACACAGGACAACAGCAGTTCCGTGGAGCGATGGGGATTGGGAGCTGAGTTTGGATGGAAAGTCTACTCCAACAAAAAGTTTACTCTCAAGACCACAGCCGGATGGGAGTACATGCGCCAGAGAAAGCTTGGATCAAAAGAGACGAAATACGAGGACAACGGAGTGGATGTCAAAGGATATAACGAGACATTCACACACTGGCGTCCAAAACACAGGACAAGCGTCAGCGTCGCCGGCACGTACAAGCCGAACAAACGATGGAGCTTCTCACTCAGAGAGACAGTACAGTACAACCACTATGCGGCCGTAGACTCCACTGGAGCTAAATGGAGACTGAACGATGACGACGAGTATTACATCAAATCGTACACATCGAAAGACCCAAAAGACCGTTTCGTGCTGCGCTCACGACTCACAGCGGCTTACAACATCAAACACTGTCCGCTGGAGCCATATCTGTCAGCCGACTACGGATGCGGCTTGAACTACTCAGCCAACAAATGGAAACTGACAGCTGGCACTGACATCAAACTCAACAAACAAAACAAAATCAAGGTGTTCTACCGCTTCCAGACGGAGGATGATGACGATGAGCCTAACGGACACATCATCGGCGTAGGATACAACATAAAATTCTAAGTGAAAAATGAAAAAGTTATTATCACTCGCCACAGCTCTGATGCTCGGCGTATCCGCAATGGCGGAGGACTACACTCTTTACTATGACGCAGTTGACGGCACTACCAACAAGTCAATGGCGGCAGTGACACAACTGAGAAAACTCACTTTTGAGAACGGCAATGTGGTGCTCACATACAAGGATGGCACAACAAGCAGCACAGCGATAGCTGACATCAACAGAATCTTCTTCGCCACTCCTGAGTCTGTGGGCATCGACGAGGTGAAGGAAGAGAGCCAGAGCAATGCGTTCAAAGGCATCTACGACCTCACAGGACGTAAGCTCAGCGTCAGCAAGGACAACCTGCCTAAGGGCATCTACATCGTGGACGGAAAGAAAATTATCGTGGAGTGAACACCTGGCGGCCGACGGCTGCCATAACACGTGACAAGATGAAAAAGACACTTACCATCGTATGCGCTCTCACAGCATGTCTGTGCGCCAAGGCACAGCAGAAACTGTATGTGTGCGATGACTTCAACAGCACGGCCGTGACACTGAGCACGGCGGAGGACATCACGTTCTCATCATCACAGAACAAGGTTTATTTCGGAGACAAGAAATTCGACATCGACGACGTCGACTCCATCACGTTCACTGAACCGATGTTCAACAAGGTGGACATCACATACAGCGGCACCACGGCGACCGTGACCATTCCGTCATACGTCAAAGGAGTGACCTCATCGGTGAGCGGCGCCAACGTCACCATCAGCAGCGCGAACACCACCGACGAGATTCTCTATCACGTCAGCGGATCAAGCGACAACGGCTCACTGACCATCAACGGAGAGTATAAGATGACAGTGGCGCTCGACGGACTGACTCTCACCAGCACGTCGACAAAGGCTCCTATCGACATCGAGTGCGGAAAGCGTATCGCCATTGTGATCACGGAGGGTACGGTGAACAACATCACTGACGCCGCCACGAACGGCTCTAAGGGCGCTCTCTACACAGAGGGACACATCGAGTTCGAAGGCGCCGGCACACTCAACGTGACGGGCAACGCTAAGCACGCTATATGCGCTAAGGAGTACATACAGTTCAAGAAATCCACAGGCACAGTGAACATCCTCAAGGCATCTTCCGACGGCATACACTGCGGCAAGGGTAAGGTGAACAACGAGAACAACTACTTCCAGATGAACGGAGGCACGATTACCGTTTCAGGCGCCGGCTCAGACTGCATCGACTGTGATGACTACGGATGCGCCATCATCAACGGAGGCACACTGACTCTCAACGTGACACAAGAGGACGGCGCGGGACTTAAGGCTGACTCATGTATCTACATGAACGGGGGCACTATCACAGCCAATGTGTCAGGCAACATCTCCGACGGCATTAGAGCCGTGTACGCAGCTTACTTCGACGGCGGAACGATCACGGAGAACGTGACTGGTAACGGCTCACGTGGCATACGCGCCAAGAAAACCACCAAGACAACAGACACCGTGCTCGACGGAGGTTATCTCTACTTCAACGGCACGACAGCAGACATCACAGTGTCAGGAGCGACATACACCGCCGACAACACTGTATGTTACGGTATGAAGGCTGACAAGGAGTTCAAACAGACTGACGGAGTGATCACCATCACCGTCAACTCCACAGACAGTTCAACAAAGGCATATAACTTCAAGACGGACTCCAGCACTGGCGGCACGCTGACAGTGAAATAAATGTCCGACGATACAATTACACATTGAGCCGGAACGACAGGTTGTCGTTCCGGCTCTTTTTCTTGTTCTATATTCTCATCTGACCTGCCCATGCATACACTGCATCATGTCACATAGCGACATGTATCCACTCGCCCCCGTCCTTGCCGCTTTCAAGTAGCAGCTCACGATATGGCAGATGGTCCTTGATGTATAAGTACCAACTGCGAAGTATTGCGCCGCGTCCTATCGTCTCGACAGGCACGATGTCGGCAGCTCTGCCCAACACGTGATAAGACCTTGACGAGCCACCCACCAGACTGTTGACCATACGTGAGCGATAACCACTGGTGACGATGACAGGTGCCCCGTACCAATCTCTCAGAGGCTGTAATACCGACTGACAAAGACGCTGCAGATTGCTGACAGCGCAATGGGGAGCGTGATTGTCTATGCCGCGGGCGGCGGCTACTGAGGAACGTTCCATCTCCTCAAGCGTGAAATTCTCTGTAAGCTTATTCATAGTATCATAAAGCAGCGTGATGACGGACAGACGAAAAGACTCAGACGTTAAAGCCGAGTGCGCTGAGGATAGCCGTCAGCGTGGTCAGAGCGATATTGATTATCACAGACCATTTGTTCTTTTTCTCTGCGTCCATACTTAACACAATTTTCAGTTTGATTAATAATTTTGCCATAACTGTCATTAAGAAGAACGGGAGGTCGACGCAGTGTCAGCCCGTCTACCTCCCGCCAACATGACTCACACGTTATCAAAGAGTGTCCTCTCCGTCTCCGGTATCGCCACCGCCTTGCTGACCGCTGTTGTCATCAGGCTCGACAGCCTCATCCTGTACTTTCACGTCGTCAGAGACCACCTGCTTGACGATTTTGCCGTCCTTGTCATAACAGGTGATGTTGAAGCTCGTGGAGAGCAACTCGTCCTTTATGTCCTTGCCAGGCACGAAGATGATGCGACGACAGGTGATGAGACTGGAACCGACCTCAGACACAGAGGCCACAGACGTCGCCCTCACACCGAAACGCATGGTGCCAAGTCCCGGAAGCGCCACGGAATGCCCCTCCGTAGCCCATGCCTTGATGACCTCGCCGATGACGTTCCACGCTGCAGTGATGACTGACTTACGCATGCCAGAACGAAGAGCAGCCTCCTCTATGACCTTGGCATCGTCAAGACGGTTATACATCTCAGCCTGTAACACATAACGGTACTGACCGGCGTACTTGCCCACGTACTGCAGGCGTTCTACTGCTTTCACTTTAATTGCCATAATTCTTTTTTGTTAATGGTTAACTTTTCGTTTTCCGCACTGTCCTTCCCGGGTGACAGCTCGTCTCGTCGTCGGGTGAGTCCGGATCTCTTTTCCCTGATGACGATGCAAAGATAATACAAGACAGAGGCGAAAACAAATATCTGGACGAGAGCAAATGTCTTGACATGTCTTGTCAACTCATTCCATGTTTTACACGTAAACAGTACAGACGCTCCACGTCAAAAACTTTTATCTATTTTATATTCTCATTCAGAACAGGACAGATGAATCGCAAAAATGACCTGGAAAAAGACATGTGTATAGGTGGCCGACACAAGAGGTATAGCGAGTATATATAAATATATAAGGTGTGAGAAAATGAAAGATGGCGAGGAGACAGGCCAAACATTACACATCATCGCTGACAACAGATGGTACACACATCATTCACATCGAGAGAAAGAACGAGAAGGAAAGGACAAGCAGAGTCTACAGCACGCATAATAACCCACGAGAAGTTGTCACTGAAAAACACGGGTCACAGGTCACCAAATCAGCTTACCTTTTCGCACACTTTCCGTTGTCCGAAATGTCCACAAAACTCCTTGATGTATGTTCACGGAAAAATGACTTCTGAAATTTTACCGTGACTTATTCGGCCTCTGAAAATCTTAGGTTAGGACACTGAAAAGTTCAGGTTAGGATTTTGAAAACTACAGACCTATATATAGACTACAACCTAACCTAAGAATTTCAAAAAAGAGACACAAGGTTGTCGAACGCTTTATTTTTGGAATTATCAATAAGTTAACTATTTTTTAGACAAAAAACAGGCATGGGAAATTTGGTGACACGCCGAATTGATCATTATTTCCCCATTCAGTCACGGTACACACCAGGTAAGTCGTAGTAGTTATGCTGTCCGTGTAAGACATAAGGAATGACGTCTGAGGCATTAGAATGACATTAGGGAATGAGAAGATACAGGTAGTAAAAAACAGGAGCCGCCCAGTCAGGGGCGGCTCCTGTATATATCACTATTATAATAGTATGGACAAATAATAAAGACATCACACATTCTGTGACCCGTTGCCACGGTAGCGGAGTCATCACTCATTGTCATCCACGACATACGAAAGGCTGTTCACCTCGGCATACACCTCGTAGACGCTCATACCGTCATACTCAGCTCCGTAGAGGCTCTGCAGCACGTTGCCGGAGAACTTCTGCGATGATCTGTCAGAAGAGTAGTTCTTCATCATGCTGAGAACCCTTTCCGGCTGTTGAGTCACAGACGTGAAGATGGAATTGAATCCGAGGTCATACAAGCGATTCTCGTCGAGTTCCTCCTCGTCCTTAGAGCACTTTATCGTAAGGCTATACTCAAGTACGGTAGCTGGAGAGACGATGGAGATGTCGTAAGACACAGCGTCATCATTCTCATAATATGCCTCGCCATTCTTCAGGTCATACTCCGCCAAGACGTTACTACCGCTCTTCACGGTGACCATCACGTCATAAATATCGAGAAGGTCTCTTGAGAACGAGTACATACCAAGATGAGTAGTCTCAGAGACAGTCTCATCAGCATCATCATAGCTATTACAAGACACCATAGCTGTAGCGCCAAGAGCCACACAAAGCATAGCCGCAATTTTACGGTAAACAGTACACATAAGAACTTTTCAATTAAGGGTTATTCTAATAAAGTTAGTAAGGCACCTCACCAAATGTGAGCGTAGCCGCAGGATTAAGCCCGAAAGCTTTTCACAAGCCCTCTTTCAAAGTCACAAGACAACTGCGGAGCGCAGTCATGCGTCCCGTCACCTGTGACACGCATTGCCGCCATCACACATGAGTCTTCACGACAATAAAATCAAGAGCGAGGAGTCAAGTCCGTCCAAAAATCTCTACAGCATGAACTGACCTCGACACCACAAAGATAGAAAACTTAAATGAATTTAACAAATGTGAAAATAAAAAAAATGAGGTGTGACAACAATAATTGTCACATCTCATTATCACTATACCCTCAGTGCCTAAACAGACGAACTGGAGCGCATATACATAAATACGGTAGGCATGGTTCTGTGTCACCACAGACTGCCCCAGCCTTTCTCACTGTTCCAGGAACCACCGTCCCTTCCTTCAGCAGGCGACTCATAGTAACCTCTGCGCCTTGCGTCAGGATCGTCAAAACCTGGTTCGCCATCATGATTACCATTTTGCGCGCTTCCTAAGAGGACAGCAGACGACACGTAATATTGCGATGTCTCCACCTCAGGCTTTACGTACTCTTTCTTCATTATCTATTAAATAAAAACACTTCGTATACATTAGTCGCCTCAAAAGCATCTTCGGCGTCAAAAGACCCCGAGAGGACAGGAACTCACTTCACAAAAATCTTCTTAGTCATACCATTTGAATATCTTACGATATTGAGACCTTTTACGGACTCAGCATGGCTTATACCACTCTCATCGACATAATCCACAACAAAGACTTCCTCCTCGTCAAGCACCACATTCTCAATGGCTGTTGACGTGTCCTCCACGAAGATATTGAGGGATGCAGGACGCTTTGAAGCCTCGCCTAATGACCCGTCATAATTGCCGTCATGGATAAACGCTCTGAACGGTGTGTTGTAGAACCATCCTCGACCATTGTAGAACACGTTCTTACTAATGTAATAGCAGGAGCCTGCGCTCAAGCCGTCCTCATTAGTGAGTGAGTTGTCGAGATCTTCCAGCGTGTTGTATGTCTGAATCTGTCCCACCATATACTTGCTGTAAGTACCGTAGAGGCTCACGTTGTTGCTCGCCTCATATTGCATCAGTCTTTCAGTGGCAAAAACTGTGACAGGAACTTGGAGAGTTCCATTCTGCTCAATGCTAAAGTCTGTAGCCGTAGCCACGAAAATCGCTGGAGTATTATGGACGAGAACGGAAGAGCTGCTCTGAGTAGCAATCGTAAGCCATCCGTCAGTAACCTTAGTGATAGCGTAGAAGTTGTCGAGATTCTCACAGTTGCCCGATGCACTTGAGATGTCGAACGGAAGACATATAGTACCGAAGGCTGTACCGTCACTTCTCAGTGTG
Organism: uncultured Prevotellaceae bacterium; assembly: GCA_937900485.1. Lineage (GTDB taxonomy): Bacteria > Bacteroidota > Bacteroidia > Bacteroidales > Bacteroidaceae > Minthosoma. The sequence goes on along the minus strand of CALCEL010000040.1, from coordinate 12,559 downwards.
AGCCCTGTACGTGAGTAGGTTGCTTTCTTTGCTCCGAACTTATAAGCGATATTAATCGCTTTTTTATCCGTAATCACAAAATTATCACAAATTAATGTACCAGCCAAATTATCGACAACATTTGTTGAAGAAGAATTGATTGTAACCGTTTGAGCGTGCTGTTTGTAAGCTAACACGTTACTTGCGTCGTCAAGCTCGATATTGACAGTTTCTTGCAGTGTAGCCTTTCTGAAGTCGACAGACACTGAAGGACAAACATTCGCTATGGCCTTGCACATTTCAGTGTAGTCGACGTCACGCCAAACGCCGTAGAAAGTGATCAGTCCATCCTCTTTCTCATAGTAACGCTCGTCCAGTCCCACATATGAGAGGTGGAAGTTATCGAACGCTACCCAGTTGGCGTTAGTGTTCTCGATGTCCACTCCAAGAGTCACTGTGCCACCCTCAGCAACATAGAACGGAGAAGTGGTGTATGTCTTGATATTGTCGTCAGGAGTGCTGAGCGCCTCGCTCACTGTTCTAACGTCACCGCTATTGTTGACTGTAGCGAAGAGACTGACACCAGTCACCGCCTCAGTAGTGTTCTGTCTCTCTGCCTTAGCATCGAGACTGAGCACGTAGACACCTGCAGGGAGTGAAGTCAGAGTCTGTGACAATGTGCCGTTCTCAAGACTGTAATCCCAGTAAATCCATTTCTCGAGGAACTTAGCGCCGAACTGCACCTCACCGGTCTTCTGGTAGTTGCTCTGCTCCTGGAACACCTTGTCTGATCTCTCGTTAGTATTCTCGTTAGTCCATCCGCTGATGGTACCACAGTCTGCGTTAGTGATGTAATAGCTCAAGTCGACAGAAGACTCTGAGTAAGCGTCAGCAAGCAAATCCTGGTCCTCGATATCTTCTCTGAGAACAGTAGTGAGAGTCTCAAGTGTTGTCGTTGCCGGGTTGACGTAAGCGTTATCTATCTGCTTGACGCTGACACCTGAGAGTAAAGCTGAGCGCATGTAGTTCCATGCGGTCATACGCTCTGACCTGAGTGCGATGATGCGGTCGTGGTATTTGATGTACTCCTGCTCTGACATGAGCATCCATCTTGTACCTCTGAGCTCCTTATCGTCAGTACCGATATGCGGCATGATGATGTTAGTGTTGACGTCTCCACCCCAACCTATCAATGTCTCGCCGTAAGAAGTAGCTGAACCGTAGGTTGCGTCGTCAGGGTTTACAGCCAAAGTGATGTTTGAGGAGTTCTCATCCTCAGTGACCTTCATGCTGAAGCTGTTGTCCTGTCCGTCCACATACAGTTTGTTCTGAGAGACATAGAGATAGCCCGGAGCGTCATAACCCTGATGGTTCTTAGCAGCTGACTGACTGAGAGTGATGATTGACTGCTGTCCGTCTATCTTTGACAAGGTCCACTTCAAACCGTCAGCACCCACACAAGCCTGTGTGTTCCAGTCATTGCCGTTTGTCAGGAATGCACCGGCGTCCACGTTGTACACGTAGTACTCACCGCCGTCAACCACACGGCTCTTGGATGTACGACGAAGAGTGAAGTTATCAATCTTCGCAGCGTTTGTAGTGCTCACGCTGATAACGAGTGTCTTACCGTCATAAAGTTCGATATTGTTCAGAGTAACTGTTCCACTCTGTTCCGCGCTCTCAACATATTTGTCGTTACCGTTGAGAGTAACAGTACCCTTATTACCATTGATCTGGCAAGTGAGTGTGTAAAGACCTTCAGGAAGACCTGTCACATCATCATGAGTAAGTGTCACGGCTCCCTTCGTCTCATAATAGAACGTGCCGGCGTCAGAGAAAGGAGTGTTCACGCGCGTCACATTGTTTTCCTCATTGCCGTCGCTCCATGCTGTCTCGTCACCAGACTCAAATGAGTAGTTAGCCACCCACTCTGTGACATCAGCTGTCTCATCAAGCTCAGCCTTATAGTAGTAGAGTCGGAAAGAGTTGAGACATGTCCAGTCCCATTCCTTGGCGAGGTTGCGGACTATACCGAGCTTGAGTGTACCATCCTTGACACGACCTATCACCACGTTGTCATCATACATGCCGGCGTCAAAGGCAATCTTGGCTGCGTTCATATTGTTAGGATAACCACCAATACTCTGTGGTCTGGTTTTCTCCTCATCCTCATATCCGTAGAACTCCTCGCTCTGCTGCGGCTCAGATGTGATGAGCTGAATACCCTTCATTGAGTTATTAGCGTAGAATGATGTCTTCTGCTCGCTGTCACTTCCTGCCGCCACCATTGCGTCACGGTAGAATCCCTGTACACGAACCTTGTAGTATCCGTCAGGAAGACCTGTTACTGTCTGGTATGTATCGTATGAATTCCAGGGATTTTCCAGTCCAGCGTCATAGTACACCTGAGCAACGTCGCTCATCCAAGCCTGGAATCCGTCACTACCGTTGGAGTTCCATCCGAAACGAGTGTAAAGCACATTCTTATTATCGATTTCCGCAGAAAGCAGGTCAGCATTAACGATCTGGCTACTCAGGTCAGCACCCTCAATGTCTGTATTCAGCTGTTCAAGTACGAAATTGTCACAAGACACACACCAATCACCAAAGAATGTAGTATCTGTGAGCTGCTCCTGGCTTATACCAACTCTCACCTCAGTCTCCTCAGGTACGATGAACTTAAGAGTCCGATTAACACGTGTAGGCTCATAGCTCTTGTCGCCTGTATCAAAGATAGCTACCTTTTGTCTTCTGTCACCTACCTGTGCGTAAAGGAAAGCCATGGTTCTCCAGGCGAACACATCAGCACTCAGGGAATAGTAACCAGCTGGAAGAGTCACAGTCTGGTAAACCTGTCCATTGCATTGTTCGAATACCGAACCACCCATTTTTGCGAAGAGTCCCTGTTTCTGGAATCCGTTAGTAGAAGATCCTGTCTCAAGCTCGAACACCAGATTCTCATTGTCTGACTCCACAGTCCAACCTGTCAAACCGTCAGTGAACTTAGGGTTTGTGAGGTAGGCGGAAGTTTCCTCTTCCTCATCGTCATCTCCACCATCGACCTTAACGATACTGTTGATGGCTGAATACACTGCCCCTGCAGTCTTGTCGTCTGTTCCCATGTAAATATCGAGGGTGCCATCCGTCACGTGAGCGAAGACAGTGTACAGTGTCTGGTCCGGATTAGTTGTGACCTCCGCAGAACCATCATTGGCATAAATTCTTGCCGCACCGCTACCAGTCTTACCCGCATACAACTGAAGCTGATAATATCCGTTAGGAACGTTACCAATGGTCATGCGAGCATAGCCATCCTCTGGCGTTGACGCAGCACCAGTGACAGTTTCACCTACATACCATACACTATTACCGTTTTTACTGGAACAGTATACATCATAATCTTTATCATAACGGGTGAATGTGGCGTTTTCAAAATTATCGAAATCGTTCAGTGTGCTTGTGTAATAAACTGCATTGTATTGACTTTCCGAAATGAGTGTCCAGCCTGTGTAGTGAATATCTTCATCAAGATCATCCTCATGAACCATCTTAACCACATCTTCGTCTACATCATAAACCAGAAAATATGAAACAGTCACTTTATTAACCTTAGTATTCTTGTAAAAAGTTACAACATTGTTTTTGTCAATAACAGACGCAAATGTGTTTTTTTTCTCCGCCCCAACAACATTATATTGCAGATATCCATTAGCGTCCTTTGTGCTACCAGTCAAATAGACTGACATACTCGTATTGGTGAGATAGTTTTTATACCATCTAATCATAGAGGCATTCTCAATACCTGTGACATAGCCAGGAGAAGAAAGATTAAGGAACACATCCGGGTTCTCATAGTTGTGGATATAATAGAGACCATCATTACTATCATCTCTACTATCATCCCACCATGTTACCGAACGCTGTGCGTTAGCGATGCCCGAAAAGAGACACACCACAAAAAACGCAAAAAAACGCGCATTAATTCTTGTCATCATATTCATCCTTTATTACACTTCATAAATAAATAAACTCTCAGCTCACCATATTACACGTTGTCACAACGTCCTGAAAGTCCACATACACAATACCTCTGAAAACAGGTATATGTCCGCTGTTCTCTAATAATGAAAAACTTAAAATAAGATCTTTTTGATAATTAAATTTTATTCTTATTCTGTTCTGATTGCGGCAAAAATATACATATTATATAAATCATGCAAATTTTTAAGACTTTTTCTTAATAAAAATTAACAACAATCATATTATCGTTACTCACAAACGCGCCAAATAGTAATCTCAACATTACCATCCACGCACTTTCTCACTCCACCAATCACCTTTTCCGTATTGAATATCTGAGAATTACATTATGTGAGAAGAAAAAAGTGCGGACAATCGTAATTGTCTGCACTTTTTCCACCATAAACAATATCATTCAGAGAATCACCTCATTACCTTTCTGACGGTACCGTCAGACATTCTCACGATGCTGAATCCTTTTGCATTGTTGTCTACAGGTATACCCGCAGCATTATAACGTCCGGTCTCCACAGTGTCAGCATTGTCCTCCAGCGTTGTCACATCATTGGCGATGATGTCGGAGAAGTCTACGTCGAGTACAGTAGGACGTTCTGCGGTAGATGACACAGTCTCTGAAGTCACCTCGCCAGTGAAGACGAAGGAACGGAACGGATTGACAGAGAACCACCCATTACCTCTCCAGAACTCACCACCCTTGACATAATAGCAGTCATGTGCGCAAAGTCCGTCTGCGTTCTGTACGTAGCTTGAGTAGTTTGACTGATCCTGTATCTGACCGACAATATATTTCTTGTATGTACCGTAGAGGCACAGTCCGTCATTCTCCACGTCAGGAGTCTTAAGGTCAGACTCAGCGTCGATGTCGACATCATACTCTGTGATGTCGAGGTCACCTGTCGCCGTGAACACCAAAGGAGTGTTGGCCGCCACCACTCCGTTCCTTGCCACCTCAGACAAAGAGAGCTTACCTGTTGAAGTGTTGATAGTCTTCACGTCAAAGAAAGTATCAATCATTGAAGGTTTCTCAGAGAGAGCGAAAGGAAGCATGATTGTTCCCCAAGCCACGGACGATGACACCGTCACGCCACGTGTATAAGATGCGGTAGCTGCTGTAAAGGCGAGAGGAGCGGAGAACAGATGTCCGTCAGTGAGTACAAGGTTCTCACACGTGTTACCATCCTCTGTCATCCTTACCACGTTAGCATCACCGGTCACTCCATCGAGGTCAGTGTAGAACAGAATGTTGAACGCACCCTTGCTGTCTGCAGGTTCAGACACCTCAAGTGTTCCGTTAAGTGTCACGTTATCGCTTGTGATGAACACAGCACCGAGCGTGTTCTTCTCAGACTCGATAGCCTCAGCAAGCGTAGTAAAGTCCTCAGTTTTCCATTCACCCTGAAGTGTCAGCTCAGAACAGTCGCTGTTAAACTGATAACGTCCTGTACCGCAATAATAGAGTTTGAAGTTGTCGAAAGCGACAGATCCGCTGACAATCTCAAGACTCAGCTCTATCTCATCCGCCTCACTGCTCACACACACAGAAGCTGTCTTAAGTGTTTGCAGAGTGATTGTCTCAGGTGTCTCGTTAGCAAGTATGCCAGACTCACCTGTAGTGACGTTCTTAATGGTGAGGACATACTGAGAGGCTGTGTTACGGCTTCTCATGTCAACGCCGAAACGATACATACCCGGCTTGAGACCAGAGATTGTCTGTGAGCCAAGAGCTGCCTTGCTCTGGAAGAAGTAACGTCCCACAAGCACCACAGAACTGTTAGCGTACAAACCGTAAGTATAAGAGCTCCAGTTCGTGTGAGTGGTCCATCCATCGAAGTTAGAGTCACCGCAGTTAGCGTCGGCGATATTGTAGCTCATATCGAACGGATTAGTCATAGACGCCTTCTCTGTCATGGCATTCTCGAGCGCCAATCTCAGCTTCTCAGTGAGTGAGGCGATGTTAGAGCTTTTGCTGAGCGTACCAGTCCATACCTCATCAAGTGCGGCATAAGCCTCTTCCACATCTGGCAACTGAGCCCCTCCATAAGTATTGAGACTCAGTCTCGCTGAGCGAACCACAGGCCATGCGTTGGATCTCATCGTGGATGCGGTAGACACGTACATTCTGTCCTTCTCATACTGAGTGGCAGTATACAAAGCCCATCGTGTGCCTCGTGGCTCAGTGTCAGACACAGAACCTGAGATAACGAGGTTGGCTGCGTCACCGCACCACTCGAGCACACGTCCGTAAGAGTCAGTGATGTTCACTATGTCAGCGTTGCTGCTACCAGCAGACTGTATGTTCCAGTAATAAGGAGTTGAACTGTTGACATACACAAAGCTGTTGGATGAAGATGTAGACGGAGCAACATATCCTGACTGTGCATTGTTATATATTGAGTATCTGCCTGTGAGGTCGCCATTGTCATCCTTCTCTGCAGTGAGCGTCCAACAGATACCAGTAGTGTTGAGCGTAGAGTAATATTTTGATGAGGACTTTGACTGGTTGAGATAGAGTCCGGCATCCACATTATATATATAGTAGTCCTCAGATGATGTCACGTTCTCAATGCTCTGAGTAACCTCGCCGAGGTAGTAAAGCTCGAATTTGTCGAAGATGGCGTAGTTGTTCTTTGCCAACGTACCTCTAACACCGATTATGAGAGTTTCTGTTGTCACCTCGATGTCCAGCGTCTGCACATAACCGTCAGTCTCATATCCGAGGTACTCAGCGAGTGTCGTTCCGTCCTCCTCAACTGCAGACTGGTATGAAGAGTAGTACTTGAGTCCCATGTACTCATTGCCTGTGAACAAATATGCCGCCATAGGCTGATCACTGGCGTGTGACTTACCTCTGACAGAGTGTACGAGAGCCACAGAACCCAGGTCACCGTTCTCATTTGCAGCGAACAATGTGGCGCCACCAGAGACGTTACTGTATCCGTGTACTGACAAGCGGTATCTTCCCGCTGGCAGGTTCTCCATAGCCACCTTCTGGTAGAGCTTATAGTCTGTGTCTGTTGACAGGCCTGTCATCTTGACGTTGTAGTCGTATGAGTTACCTCCGTACGCACCGCTACCGCAGTAGCCGATTGAGATCTTCATGTTACCGTCATCGGTAGTCACGGTGTTCGTACCACTGTCATTATTACCGAGTGTGATTGGAAGAGTATTATCGTCAGAGTTGAGACACCATGACTCCTTGTTCACGTTGTTACGACTGAAGTCAGGGTCCTTGATGAGGAATGTTGCGTCGAGCGGATTATCTACTGATGCCTCATGCAGCTCCTTCACGCGCTGTGTCTCAGTGATAATCTCCCAAACAGCCTTGCTGTCGTCAGCCTCATCTGCCACCTCAATAGTGCTGCCGTCGTCCGACCTCTGTATGTAACCCTTTGAGCCGGAGCTTGACAGAGGGTATCTGGTGAACATGCGATACTTAGTTGGATTGTTCTCCGGGTCTACCTGCTCGAAACGGAACCATGACGTGTTGATAGTGTGGTCATACTGATAACCATCGAAATATCTGTCGTGGTTTGAGCCTGTAGACTGATAGACATAACTTTTGAGTGAGTAGTATGTGTTGCCGTCGTTGAGTTTGCTGTCCGTTCTCTCAGTGAAGAGAAGTGAGAAACCGTGCTCGCCGAGCACTGGCTCGGTACCCCACATATTACCTCCCGCATCGAGGTATCTGTACTCCGGAGCGTCATCAGTACCGATGTTGGTACGGACGTAATACTCTCCGTTACCCGCGCTGGACACGAGTGACTTATATGTGCCAAGATAGCTTATCTCGAAGTTGTCGAAACGAAGGACATAGCTGTCGCTGCCATCCTCCACCTCATCGTCAGGCTGGTAGCTTGACAATGACACACCGAATGTGATGCTTCCGCCGTCCTCTGTCACCTCTGTAGTCACGTACACCTTGTGACTGGCGTCAGCTGTTGACAACGCTGTGGCTGACGTCGTGACGCCTGTGGCATAGAGCATAGCACCGTCCTGCGCTCCAGATGTTGTAACGCTGAAAGTGTAGTAGCCGGCTGGCAGTCCAGTCAGAGTCTGTCTCATATAGCCGTCAGCAGGCGCAGTGTCACCTGAGTACTCGAAGAAAGAATTGCCGCTGACCACAGAGAAGTCAGACGTGTCACCTTGCTTGGTCCAGATGTTACCGTCTGACGTCAACGTCCAACCGAGGAGAGAGCTCTGGTCACCGCTGGTGCCGAAAGCCTCAGGGTTAACCATGAGCATAGTCACATCCTTAGGATTGAGTGACGAAGCAGTGTATACAATGTTCTCTGTTGCCTTGAGATAGTCAATACGTGAGATGGCATATACGGCGTAGCAGTCTGCCACGTCAGAACTCGCTGTCACATCGCACGACGTGCTGCTTCCCCATGAGCCGAGACTTCCGCCTGTCTTGCCGTTAGCTATCACCCATGAGCCGGCAGACCAGCTAAGTGTCATCTTAGCGTTTGACACAGACATTGACTCTTCGTCTGAGGCAAGTCGGTATGACACACCGTCTGAGCCAACTTGCATAAAGCGGTTACGCTCGTATGCGCTGGCGATGACATACTGACCATCAGCGCCACCTGGATAAGGAATAAGCTCCCACACTCCGTCAAGGCTCACGTTAGGGTTCAATGACGACGTGGCATAGGCGTAGCGCATGGTAAGGTTGGAAGCACCCTGCTGTCCGTCCTGACCATAAGCGAGACGCAGGAAACAGTCATTGACACTGCCCTCGCTGCCACTCTTGACCCAGATGGCAAATAAGTAATTCACAGAATTGGCACCAAGATAGGTGTCCTTGTTGCTGGATGTCACCTGCGTCCAGCCCGCACCAGTAGTGTAAGACGTACTCTGTGTCTGTGCGCACACCGTTGAGGTGAGCGTCGCAACAAACATGAGTACACTTAACACAGCACTCTTACTTGTTCTCATATTTTATATTCATGCAATATATATATTCTATTTACAAGCTATTCCCCTCTTATTCTTACCTCAAAAAAATCACACGAAAAACCAGATGTGTCACCACATCCGCCCGCATATTATTTATTTAGAAAATCCACGACAGTTTCAGGCTCATTGCTGACACCTCACTATCTCACAATCTCATTCTTATTCTTGTTCAGGGCGCGAAATTATTAACTATTACGCTATCAAACAAAATATTGCGTATGTTTTTCACTTTCAGGGTGTGTTTTTTGTGTTTTTTCACAAAAAAACAAGTGTCTTTGACACACACAAGGTGTATTTTCAGATAAAAAAGTCACACGTTATTCCAATAAAACAGTGGAATAACGTGTGTACTATATGATTATCAGACTCTGACGTTTATGATGTCAGCGTATGGCCGCGATACAGTCATTGAGAGTCTGTTCATCGACATCTCCCATCTCGAACTCCTTACGCGCGTCGGCACGTACCATGTCGAGCCACGTCTCTCTCGCTTTTTGCGCCTCAGTCCGCCATCTCGTCACGTCTGGTTGGTCGGTGCCGTCAAGTCGTCTCATGACATTCACCGCATAGGCATCTCTGTATTCTCTGAACTTAGAGTCGATGCGTCGCAGCGCCTCACGCAGCTCAGCCACGCTGCCCACATCACCTTTGCGGATGTCGTATGCCAAGCGTTCCACCTCACTTGCCGGAGCGAGCATGCCACACATATCGAGCCATGCCCCGCCGTCAGCATCTCTCGTCATGTCCGCACCGTCACGGAAGCACACGTCAAGAAAGAGTCTGACTACAAGTCCGTAGTAGGTAATGCCCCGCAGTGCGGACTCTCGTCGGATGAGACATCCACCATACTCATACACGTCACGGTCGTCTCTCACCATCTCCGTCAGTATTTTCAAGCCTTCCAGACAGCACTGCACGAGATACGGATTAGGGAAGCTGAGATTGATGACGTCACCGCGCGTCGACAGTGGACGGAGGTCTCGTTTCACCCACTTGCCCACATCACGCCACGTGCCCACGGTCTTGATGTTGACGCCTGGCACGAGCCACGTTTTCCTGTCTTCAGCTATGAGATAGGAGAACGGCATCTTATACGTCACCGGATGTGTCTGCACCTTACCCATGACCATAGAGAAAGCTCCGACATGAGACGGCCAGAGTATGTGACAGCCGCTGGCAGTCTTCGCCCCTCTGTCGAGCGTTCCCCAGTGGATCGGTCCCATCTTATACGCATGGTTGCTCTGATTGGTGTTCGAACCGGCGTTGTAGAAGGAGAAGGCTCCTCCGATGAGCAGTGTACTCTTATGATGCGAAGTGGAGAAAGGACCGCAGAAGCAGGCACACGCCTCGCCATTGTCCATGTGACTGTTGGCGAAGAAGACACAACTCTCAGCTGAGAAGCCCTTACCCACATGCACAGACTCACCGACGAAGCACTGCATGACCTTTGCGCCGTCAGTGACACTCGCGCCAGGCGCTATGACGCTGCTCTCCGCTATCACGTCACCTCCTATATATGTGCCAGCGTCCTCAGTGCTCATCACCGTGCAGTTATCAAGTCTGCTCGCCCCGTGTATCTCACATCCTGTTCCCACTTTCACGTTACTCATCTCACGCACACCAACAATACGGGAGTCACGTCCTATGGCAGCGTATGTCACATCATTATCATCCTCGTCCGACATAGCCGCAGACGGAGCAGTGACGGAGATGCCATTGACCATGAGCCACGCCACCTGAGCCGTCAACTCCTCACAGAGTGTGACATTTCCCTTGCCACCCTCGTTGAGAACGGAGATGACTGTGCCGCACCCGAAGGACGAGCCTTCCTGACACGTCATGACACCAACGTCAGAGATATAACAACGGTCACCGATGTTATAGCCGCTGATGTAGCCGCGCACATTCTCGATGACACAGTCGTCTCCGATGACGACGTTACGCAAGGTGGCACGTCGTATCTGACAACGGCGACGAAAGCCCTCCTCCACCTCCAGTGTGCCGCACAGACTTCCTATCTCGACGTGTCCATGGAAGGACACATCGCTAACAGTGTCAGTGCGAAAGTCATCATCGACGAGTATGTCGGTCCAGTCTTCAGCACTGCATCCTTGGTCGCTTAACACGCTAATCTCGTTGTTCGTCAGTTCTCTCATATCTTTTCTTGTGCTTGAGGTCGGTAACGAAGGACAGGCATAAGGATGCATGTCAGGGCTTACGTGACCTCATAATGTGTGACATAGGTTATCTGTTGCGAATTTACTATTTTATTTCCTACTTCACACATAACCACGTGATAAAAAAACAATATCGCATAATCTCTCACACCCTGTCTGTGCATCACGCCAACCTTGCCAGCAGGCCGATGAGGGCCATGTGGGCCGGGTAGTAATAATAGAAAAACTTACCGAGCCACTTTATGCGTCCTCGTTGTCCGTTATACATCGCCAGCAACGGCACTGACAACCAGGAGGCAAGGTGAACCATACCGTAAGTAGGGCTGTGGAAGATGAAGAAGGCAACGGCGTAGAACGAGATTATCGACATCATCCAAAGCATCTGCTTATAAAAGTCACCCCGGCTTCTGCCAATCATGAGTATAGCAAGTGGAGCGGCACAACTCCAGTCGGAGGTGAAGGTGAGTAGACAAGCCAGCAACGTGATGGTCACCTTTTGCCAGCACACCAACCGCAGCATATCCCATACCTTGAGGAGTATAAGTCCACACAACAACGGCCACGCGATACTCGTGGCGTTGAAGATCAGGTTGCTGAGCGGATTGAATCCGGACATATTGAAATAACAAAAGGCGAAGTGGCTCACCACAGCCAGCATGAACAGACGGCGCAGATAGCGTCGGAAGTCGCGGGTATGATAGTAGCCCTCGGCAACGAAGAAAATCATCATCGGAGCCGTCAGACGTCCGATAGAATGCAGGGTTATCTGCAACGGCGTTTCCGCCTGCTCATAGGTCTCAACACCCACCCATGCCAAATGGTCAATCGTCATCGCGATGATAGCAAAGACTTTCAATGCGTTGCCGCTCAGTCCTTTCATCATTAAATGTATAAACTTGTTATGTCGTATTACTATATATAATAGGTGTATACCCAATCTACGCTTCTGTCTCATCTGACCGCACATGTGTATTTCTTTTCGCTCGAGCGAAAGATAGTCCATAAAGATATAGACTGTTGACATGGAGCCCCGCAAATGACAACCAGTGAGTCAACGATTTCACACAGAAGAATGAAACGTAAGAGTATTCACATGCACGTTTCGCAAGAAAGTATAAACTTTTCTTAGCATGACAAAGATAAACACAAGTCAGAAAACTTCATTTGTTTTGAAGGGATAATTCACAAGAATGACATCCTTTTCTTTCATGTGACACTTTTCATCAACAAGTTCTCAGTCAGTGTTTGTCTGCGTGAGGTTATCAGTGATGACACCATCTGTAATGATTCACATGTTATCGCAGCTTAGCAAAGAGTGCAGATTTACGTATTTTATTTCCTTGGTTTACCCCCCCGAAAAAGATGCGAAAAAAGCAAAAAAAAGTGCTGAAATATTTGTTCGC
>CALCEL010000039.1 GCA_937900485.1 uncultured Prevotellaceae bacterium | reverse complement strand
TAATATGTGCCAGTGGCTATCGGGAAAGTGCTCACCGCTCGTTTTCCATGGTCGAACACGGCGTTCACGTCAGGCGGGAACACACTCTGGTAAGCGTCATTGACCGCCACGGCAGGATTGGCCCACCAGAGAAAAGTCTGCGGAGTCTCCGTCGGATTGTACAGACGTCCGTGTATCTCGAGGTACGCACATCCCTCACGCAAGGTGAAGCCGGCCTGACCTTGCTGATGGAACATACGCTCACGCTCGTTGACCCACACCGTGACATGGGTGTCAGAGACATACACGCCATTCTCGTCAGCCTCGTCCTCACACTCTATCTTGCAGTCCACCGGCATAAACGTAGACGGCCTGTGGTGCTGCGGCCAGTTGAACTCTATACCTCCGCTTATCCACGGTCCAGCCAGTCCCACGAGAGCCGGCTTGATGACGTGGTTATAATAGATGAAATGACGCTGTTTAATCTTGTCATAGGCCATCTGGACACGTCCACCCAGCTCCGGGAGAATCATGACCTTGATGTACTCGTTTTCTATAAACACTGCGTTATACGACTTGTCGGTCTTCTCATCCGACAGACTTTCGATGACAGGATAAGGATACACCACACCACTTGACCCTTGATACACACGTTTTTCCAGGAAGATAGGATTCTTCTCCGGCTTACCTGGCTCATAAGTGGGTATGACGACCTGTTCCATCCATGCTTTTACCATAATATCTTATATTTATTTGTTTTTCGTTAGCAATAAACTGGAGCTGTTGTAGACATCAACATTCCTTCAACTCTTTTCCCTTCGTCTCCGGACATCTCTTGAAGAGGAACAGGAAGGCGGAAAGACAGATGACACCATAAATCCAGAATGTCCCGCTACTACCGAGATACGAGTTCATCGACGGGAAGGAGAATGTCAGCGTGCAACAGCCTGTCCATAGGGCGAAGGTACAAACGGACATCGCCGTACCGCGTATACTGTTCGGGAATATCTCAGCCAACAGGACCCAAGTCACAGGACCCAAGGTCATTGCGTAACAAGAAATTGCCATCACCACAAGGACAACCATAACAAGTCCCGTGACATGCAATGCGTAGAACGTGCCTAACGTCAGGTATATGAGTCCCAGACCGCACGCACCGATTAACATCAGTGTCCGTCGTCCCCATTTCTCCACAGTGTACAACGCCACGAATGTGAACACGACGTTTGCGATACCCGTTATGACTATGTTGATGAACATTGAGTCAACGTCGAAGCCAGCTCCCGTGAAAATCTCCTGCGCATAGTTGAAGATAACGTTGGTGCCGCACCACTGCTGGAATACGGCTATGACAAGACCTAATACCATCACGTCAGCGTAGCTGCCGGAGAAAAGAGACAGGAGACCAGTGTCACACGTACCACTTTCTCCCGACGACGACGTTCCTTCACGTCTCTCCTCACACAGTCTCAGGTAGACAGGACTCTCCGGGATGAAAAAACTCATCGCAAGGAAAAGACCTGCCGGCAACGCCTCTGCCCAAAACATCCACCTCCAGCCCCACTCCACGTTCCACACTTGCGAAATAGAGTCAGACGTGTCACGAGCCAACAGCATGTTGACGACCTGAGCCGCCAGTATACCTACCACTATCGCCATCTGATTAAGACTAACCATTCGTCCACGAATCTTCGTCGGAGACACTTCTGCGATGTACATGGGAGCAAGCGCACTCGCCACACCTATGCCGACTCCACCAATGAAACGTGCCACGTTAAACATGATGAAATCATTGAAGACTCCCGTAGCCAGCGCACTTACAGTAAAGAGAACGGCAGACACGGTCAGCAACGGCTTGCGTCCGAACCTGTCAGCCATCACACCTGCCACCATGGCACCGACAAGACACCCCACCAAGGCTGTCGTCATGGCTACGCCCTGCATCAACGGACTATCAGAAATTCCGAAGAAAAACTCGTAGAAAGGCTTGGCGCCTCCGATCACAACCCAGTCATAGCCAAAGAGCAAACCGCCCATGGCTGAGATAGTACAGATGAAGTAAAGAAAAGACTTACTCATAAATGGTATTAAATTTTCAAGGGACGCGACATACACGCAGATTCATAAGCGATAGGCGTCACACGCAGTATTTTTCCGTATCAGCTGCCCTATAGGCAAAGGTTTTCCCGGGCAACGCGACAAAAGTAACAATAATAATTGAAACATCACAATCATAACCACTGTTTTATTCACATCTGTCTTACCTTTTAGGAAGACGCCGGTCTGATGACTCATTTGTCATCAGACCGGCGTCTTTTCTCACACTACAGGAAAAAACTGACGAGGCTTATGCTTTCGTCTCCACACCATTTCTCTCCATCCTGTCCGTCATGACACAGACACAAGAGTCACTCCACACATTCTCAGCCGTCTCCACCATATCAAGGAGGGTATACACAGGCAAGATTACTCCCATTATGCCGAGAGGAGCATTGACTCCTGCCATCAGTGACAGCGTGAGGAAATAGCAGCCCATTGGCACTCCGGCGTTACCAACCGCAGAGACCACGGAGATGACTAGCCACACTAACATCGTCGACACGTCGATACGCATACCTGCGTTCTGCATCACAAAAAGTGAGGTGACAAGTATAAACGCTGCACATCCATTCATGTTGATAGTGGTACATATCGGCAACACAAAACGAGACGTGGACGCTTTGACGTGAAGAGCCTCCTCAGCACATCTCATGGTTACAGGCAGGGTGCTCGCTGAGCTCTTAGTGAAAAATGCGGTGAGCAAAGCTGGACTCATACCTCTGAACACACGCAACGGGTTGACACTGCGTGCAATCAGGAAGAGAGGCAATACCACAAACATCTGCACCGCGTTGCTCACCAAGATGACCATCACGTACTTTCCGATAGACCCTATCGCCATGCCGTCACTGAACTGGGACGCGAACTGTGAAGCGAAAGCCAGGATTCCCAACGGCATGATGACGATAAGTCCTCTTATCAGAGCGAACAGTATGTCCTGAGCTCCGGTAAGGAGAGTGAGTAACGAGCGTACTCCCTCACCATCCTTCTTCAGCCTTGCCGCAGCCAATCCCACGGCGGCGGATATTATCAGCACGCTCAACACGTTACCGCTGGTAAACGGCGTTATGACATTATTCGGAATGACAGACAGAACATAGTCGTAATAGCTTGACGATCCCGTCACCTCATCGGCGGCATTACCCGTCACCACGTCGGACGGTATGTTGTCTGGCGCAACAAGCAAGAAGACCACCAACCCCACCGACGCAGCCGCAAAAGTGGTGAGCAGCGTGTATGTCAACGTGTGGCGGAACACGCGCCCCGTGTCAGCGTTGTCACCGAGCGACGCCAGCGTGGTGGTGACCGCAAGTGCGATGGTAGGTACAGCCACGAACTGAAACAGACGAGTATAGGCTGACGCCAGAAACGACATGACGCCATTCACCCAACCCACGTTGAGATAACCCAAGACGACTCCAGCCACAAGTGCTGAAGTCCATATCAATACATTTCTCATTATACTTAAAGTCTCATCGTTAAATTAACATAAATATTCCTTCCCTTCTGAGGAATGCCGCACCAGTCCGAATATGTCGTGTACCTCTTATCAAAGAGATTCTCAACGCCCGCATGAACCGTCACAGGCAATCCTGATAACAATAACGAGTAAGCGGCGTTAATATTGCATACCGCATAGGCAGGAGTCTTACTCTCTCCATACTTGGCGGCGTGGCAGCTCTGACTGGCACAACCCGTAAGCTCCGCCCTGAGTGTCAACCGTCCGCATTCAGCAGACAGAGAGGAAGAGTAAGAGAAGGGCGAGATAAAAGGAAGATAGTCATCCTCGTCATCACGACCGATGCTATATCCAATCTTCGTACGCCATTCCATCTTGCCCTCACGTCTCAACAGACGTACAGGCAGCGACACGTCAGCCGAGAATGACGAATTGACAATCACAGCATGACTGATATTACCGTACACCTTGACCCCCTCAGCGTCCACAGTCATAGCGCTCAGTCTGTCCTCGAACTTACCTATTATATAATTGGAGAAGAAGAAGGCGTTGGCATCCGCCTTAAGGGTTAGACGTCCTCGTCGTGATGCTCCAAGAGAGCTCCACCACATGAAGTCTCCGTTGATTTCCGTAGCACTCTCATTGCTGAGTCTCGGATTACCAATATAATCGTACTGGTCAAATGTGTTATTGAGGTAATAGCCGTAAGCCTCAGTGACAGTCGGAGCCCTACTGCCCCAGCCAGCGCCAACAGAGAGACGAGAATGCTCCGTACTCAATCTGTAGCCAGCCGCCACACGTCCTGTGACCTGCATATAGCTATCACTCATACCCGGGAAGAAGACTCGCAACGAATTGTACCCTTCCTCGCTGTTCAGTCTTTGAGTCTGCCACGCCAACTTAGACGACAACACCAGGGAATGTCCCGCTCCAAGGCTGATATTATCATTCAGCGCCAATCCCGTGTTGAGGGTGCCGACGTCAGGCCATGTCACCATATACATCGGAGCGGCGCCACCCGGGTACATCGTCATGTCAGCGAACACTCGATTGTAATACAAGTCATAATTGACGGAAGCGTCATGGTGCGCAGTGCCAGCCCTCAACAAGCTGTACACACCCGCCGTCCAGCTCTCTCCCGGCATATCCATGTGAATTGGCGTGTCCGGGCGTTTAGTGTCATCCATGACATGCGTGATATGGTTGTAATAAGCCTTCGTCTCGAGCGAAGTCATCAAACCATCACCAAAGACATGCTTATGACCAAGAGACGTGATAAACGCCTCCGCCTTACTCACGTCCATATTCAGTGCCGGATATCCGACGTCGCTGGCTCTGTCGTATATGAACGTACCCTCCAGCACGTCAGAGTCACCGACACGCAGACCGGCATTGTCAAACACATTAATCTTACGGAACTGAGAGAACGGCACCACGTCACCACCTCCCTGCCGGTAGTTGCCGGCGTCACGTAAGAACACGCCAGCGTCGTTATACCATGACGATGACGTCGCTGAGAAGTCCAGTCCGTATGCCTGTGCGTTCCCGTTCGTCTCATAACCAGCCGACACACCAACGTTCGTCACCGTACTCTTCCCTGACCGTTCAATGTCGTAAGCGTTCAGGAATCCCGACTTCCTCAGTCTGAGGTCAAGGCTACCGCCGATATTACCTGTCGACTGGGGATTGCCGCTCAGTCCAGAGCTAAGCACAATGCTCTGCAGGTTAGCGCTCTCCACGTATGAGGTGACGGGGTCCATCTTGTCAGTGCAGGCGTAGAAAATCTTCATTCCGTCGATGGTCGTCGACACACGTTCCGATGACATACTGTTGACGACAGGCTCCATAGCGTATGCCCCGCGTCGTACGAGCGACACGTGCGGCAGTTCCGCCAAGTGCTCGTCAATGGTCGCCGTGGCTCCCTTCGGAGAGCGTCTCTGTCCGTTGACAGAGGAAGACACCACCACGACTTCCTCGATGTCACGAGATTGTCCGATGGTGGTGTCCGCGGGTTGAGTTACTAAAAAAAAAGTTGATATTATGAGTATCCCAAACATATGCGTCATAATGTTACATCCCAATACAGGGAGCTGAATCCATCCTTCTCATTATCTCCTCCGCCGATGACATCACCGTCCGCATTCCTCACCGTCAGGTGTATCCTCCACAAACCTGTCATTGTGACGTTAACCGTTCCCAGA
>CALCEL010000038.1 GCA_937900485.1 uncultured Prevotellaceae bacterium | reverse complement strand
TATTTTAATGGCAACAACTTCCTTCATTCTTTTGAAATTATTTAGGACACTATTGCCCGGAAACCTTTTTCACACCATTTTTTAATTTCTTCAGCAACTCAGACATTATTATCAACATTTTTTTATAACTTTGCATAACTCTAAAGTATTAAAAGCAGACAATAGCGTATTGACGACTCCCCGTATAAGTAATGGGATGAGTATAGAAAGTATAGTATTATATTTTACCAATAAAAATTAACAACACTATGGTTTATTCTAAAGAAGTGCAGGAAATGTGCTGCGTAGCCAAAGGTCCTAATCATGGACCAGCTCCAATTCCAGAGGAAGGAAAATGGATTCAGGCAAAGGAAATCAAGGACATCAGTGGCTTAACACACGGTGTGGGTTGGTGTGCTCCACAGCAGGGCGCATGTAAGTTGACTCTCAACGTGAAAGAGGGTGTTATCGAGGAGTGTCTCGTCGAGACTATCGGTTGCTCTGGTATGACACACTCAGCAGCTATGGCATCTGAGATTCTCCCAGGTAAGACTATTCTCGAGGCACTCAATACAGACCTCGTGTGTGACGCTATCAACACAGCTATGCGTGAGCTCTTCCTTCAGATCGTTTACGGACGTACACAGTCTGCGTTCTCTGAGGGCGGTCTCATGATCGGTGCTGGACTTGAGGATCTCGGTAAGGGACTTATCTCACAGACTGGTACTCTCTACGGAACAAAGGTTAAGGGTACTCGCTATCTTCAGTTGACTGAGGGCTACATCACTAAGATGTTCCTTGACTCTGACGACCAGGTTTGCGGATACGAGTTCGTACACATGGGCAAGTTCATGGACGCTATAAAGAAAGGTGTGCCTGCTGACGAAGCACTTAAGAGTGTTACTGGTACTTACGGCCGTACAAAGGCAGAGGACGGTGCCGTTAAATCTATTGACCCACGTAAAGAATAAGGAGGAAACAGGAATATGATAAGAGAAGTAAAATTCGAGTCTCAGGACCGTCGTATCAAGCAGATTCTTGCTTGTCTCAATAGCCATGGCATCGCTTCTATAGAGGAAGCTAACGAAATCTGTGATAAGGCAGGTCTCGATCCATACCTCACTTGTGAGGAAACTCAGATGATCTGTTTTGAGAACGCTAAGTGGGCTTACGTGGTAGGTACTGCTATCGCTCTCAAAGAAAAAGCTCCTAACGCCGTAAAGGCCGCCGAGTATATCGGTGAGGGTCTGCAGGCTTTCTGCATACCTGGCTCTGTGGCTGACGACCGTAAGGTTGGTATCGGACATGGTGAGCTCGCCGCTCGTCTTCTTTCTGAGGAGACTAAGTGTTTCGCTTTCCTCGCAGGTCACGAGTCTTTCGCAGCTGCTGAGGGAGCTATCAAGATTGCGCAGATGGCTAATAAGTCAAGACCTGCAGACAAACCTCTCCGTTGTATCCTTAACGGTCTCGGTAAGGACGCTGCGATGATTATCTCACGTATCAACGGATTCACTTACGTGAAGACACAGTTCGACTACTTCACTGGTGAACTTAAGATTGTTGAGAAGAAGGCTTACTCTAACGGACCACGCGCTGCCGTAAACTGCTACGGAGCAGACGACGTACGTGAAGGTGTGGCTATCCTTTGGCACGAGGATGTTGACGTTTCTATCACTGGAAACTCAACTAACCCAACTCGTTTCCAGCACCCAGTAGCAGGTACTTACAAGAAGGAGCGTATCCGCGCTGGCAAGCCATACTTCTCAGTTGCTTCAGGTGGTGGTACAGGACGTACTCTTCACCCAGACAACATGGCTGCGGGTCCTGCATCATATGGTATGACAGATACTCTCGGACGTATGCACTCTGACGCTCAGTTCGCAGGATCATCATCAGTTCCTGCACACGTTGAGATGATGGGATTCCTCGGAATCGGTAACAACCCTATGGTTGGATGCTCTGTGGCTTGTGCGGTTAATGTTGACCTCGCACTCAACAAGAGATAATATGACAATATAGTCCTATGGATTTTAAAATAGTCCCGCAAGCGAAAACTTGCGGGATTTTTTTGAACATACGAAGAAATACACTAAAGATGTAACCATCCCAAATAAGACGTTCATGCAAAATAACACGTAAGGGACGTAACCATCCCAAATGAGACGTTCATGAAAAAACAAGAGGGTGTGTCAAAATAGGCACATCCTCTTTTCTGTATTCGCAATGGTGGCAT
>CALCEL010000037.1 GCA_937900485.1 uncultured Prevotellaceae bacterium | reverse complement strand
ACCGGGGACACAAGGATTTTCAGTCCTTTGCTCTACCAACTGAGCTATGGCACCAAATTGCTTTAACTCTCTTGATGTGGTACCACCAGGAATCGAACCGGGGACACAAGGATTTTCAGTCCTTTGCTCTACCAACTGAGCTATGGCACCAAATTGCTTTAACTCTCTTGATGTGGTACCACCAGGAATCGAACCGGGGACACAAGGATTTTCAGTCCTTTGCTCTACCAACTGAGCTATGGCACCAACATCAATACTTTTTCTTTGCTTCACCTCTTGGGTTTAGCGAGTGCAAAAGTAGCTCTTTTTTTTATAACTGCAAAGGAATCTCGTGTTTTTTTAAAGTTTTTCGTGTTATTAAGCCTAAAATGATAGCTTAGAGTCTGTCGGATCTGTGTTATGTGTATGTAATGCTACAACATTATCACACCTTTATATATACGTACACATTACATATATGCCTACTTATAAATATATAAAAAGGTATTATATGATTCATCGCCATGGCTAATTGATACTCTTGTCCGAGATGTTTAAGTTTTCAGTCTGTCATTTGTTGATGCCCTTCAGGTGTTTGTGCCGAGAAAGAATAGTGGGTGGAGCTTATTATGAGGCTTCACCAGATTTCCTATCCGCACCCTAATTTTTTACTGTCCGAAACTCCTCTTTTTCCGTTGACACGTGACAACGAAAAAATGACTTCCGGAATTTTCCCGTGTCTTATTCGGCGTCTGAAAATCTTAGGTTAGGACGTTGAAAAGTTCAGGTTAGGATTTTGAAAACCGCAGACCTGTTTGTAGAGTATATCCTAACCTGAGAATTTCAAATAAGACACCTAAGATTTTTAATGCCTTTGTTTTGACATTATCAGCAAGTTAGCCTAATTTTAATAAAAAATAAGCATAGGAAATTTCGTAATTAGCCAAATTGTCCATTATTCCACCTGTACAGTATGACTATTATATTGGTTCAATAATATATTGCTGTCTGGTGAACAGTCTGAATAGAAAAAGAAAAGAGCAGACACTTCTAATGAGGTGTCTGCTCTTTGTATCCCTTTGTTTTAGATTACGTGAATATTGTTAAACCCTTGATAAAGGTTGCTATGATAGTTTTTGTGTTATTTGTATGAGAACTGGAGGGCAGCCTTGATGTCACGGCTTGAGTTACCGATGTACGCTTTGAAGCTTCCCGGCTCAGCTACCCATTCATGTTTGTTCTCGTCGTAGAATTTCAGGGCTTCGAAAGGAATGTTTATAGTCACATCTTTGCTCTCCTTTGGCTGAAGCTCAATTTTCTTGAATCCTTTCAATTCCTTTTTTGGTCTGACGACGCTTGACTTGTCATCACCGATATATACTTGCACTGTCTCTTTTCCTGCCACGTCTCCAGTGTTCTTTACTGTCACAGTGACGTTGATGTTACCATCCTCTGATATCTTGTCAGAAGACAGACGTGCGTTGGTAATCTCGAATGTCGTGTAGCTTAGTCCATAGCCGAAAGGATACACAACCTTCTTTGGATTGTTGTCGAAATAGCGGTATCCCACGAAGATGTCCTCAGCGTATACCTGTACCTCATTGCCCTTTCCGTTGTGTTTCTCGGCGTTCACGTCTGTGTTGATGTGGTCGCTGCTGATGTTTGACGGCACGGATTTCTTCAGTATGTTGCTTTTCTTGAGCAAATACTCTGACTTAGGATTGTTGTTGTTTGTCTTCTTCTCGTCCACCAAACCTGTTGAGACGTAGTCTTCTCCAAATCGAAATGGCTCGGGCAACATCTCTGGTTCGACGCCAGGGTAACCCACCAGTCCGTATTGATGAGAAGGGTAGTCGGTGAGTGATGTGGCGTAGGTGAAGATGGTCTTTCCTGAAGGATTGACGTCACCGCTGAGCACTGATGCCAATGCGTGACCAGCCTCGCTGCCGAGGTACCAGTTCTGAATGAGTGCCGGCACTTTGCTCAGCCATGGCATGGCTACAGCATTTCCGCTTGTTATGACAACCACGATGTTTGGCTGTATGTCAGCCAGCTCTGATATCAGTTTGTCCTGGTCGTATGACATGTTGAATGAGCGTCTGTCACCTCCCTCACAATCCTCGAAGTGGTTTTTGTTCAATCCTCCGGTGAAGATGATGAGGTCTGCTTTCTTCGCAGCGTCCAATGCCTCGTCATGAAGCTTCTTCTGTGTGGCCTCTGGTATGATGTCTATTCCGTCGTATTTGCTTGCGCCAGACTCATATCCTTGCGTGAAGGTGATTTTACACTTGTCTCCGAATTGCTCCTTTATGCCGCGGAGCAGGCTGACCTCATCGCGCGCCTTAAGCTCAGATGATCCGCCTCCCTCACACAGTTTCTTTGTAGCGTTGTCACCGACCACGAGTATGGTCTTGTATTTTGTCACATTAATGGGAAGGAGCTTCTCGCCTTGCTTTGTCTTGTCGTTTTTCAGGAGCACGATACCTTCTTCGGCTATTTTTCTGTTGGCTACCACGTGCTCTGGTGAGTTGAGTGAGCCGTATTTGTGCTTGCCGTTCATGGCAGTCTTGAAGATGAGCGTGAGGATGCGTTTTGCCTTCTCGTCAACGACAGACATCGGTATCTCACCTTTCTTGACTAACTCAAGATATGGCTTGCCAAGGTAGTAGTCATCGTAAGTGAAGCCGGTGGCCTCTGTGGTTAGACCGTTAGTGTATGAGCCCATCTCGATGTCTAACCCGTAGAACGCTGACTGTCTTGTGTCATGAGCAGCGCCCCAGTCTGTTATCACCGCACCTTTGAATCCCAGCTTGTCTTTGAGTATGTCTTTGATGGTGTATGGGTTGTGTGTGGCGTGTACACCCCTGTATTTGTTGTAAGAGCCCATGACGCTCCACACGTTACCTTCCTGCACCGCCGCCTTGAATGGTGGAAGGTATATCTCGTTGAAGGCTCTGTCGGATACCTTTACGTCGACATGTCCTCTGAACTCTTCCTGGTCGTTGAGTATGTAATGCTTGAGGCAGCAAGCCACTCCGTTTGACTGTACACCCTTGATATATGGCACGCACATTATACTGCTAAGATAAGGGTCCTCACCCATGTACTCGAAGTTTCTGCCGTTGAGCGGTGTCCTGTATATGTTTACTCCAGGACCAAGTAATATGTTTTTCTTTCTGTACAGGGCTTCTTCTCCTATGCAGTTTCCGTACAGATAGGCTAATTCCGGATTCCATGTCGCCGCAAGACATGTCAGTGCTGGAAAGGCTGTCACGGAGTCGTTTGTCCATTCCGCGTGTCCCCAGTCGTTCCAGTTAATTTCCATCCTTACACCATGTGGACCGTCGGTCATGTAAAGCTCCGGGATGCCGAGTCTTGGCACACCAGGGCTGGTGAACTTACTCTGTGCGTATGACAATCTGCATTTCTCCTCCAGCGTCATACGTTTCAAGGCGTCCTCTACCCGTTGCTCGATGTTTTTACTCTCGTCAAGGTATACCGGTGTTTTCTGTGCGTGAACATTGAAAATGGCCAGAATACCGATAACGAATAACAGTGTTTTCTTCATACGTATAAATTTTAGGTAATTAGTTATTATTCCCGTAAAGGGTTGTTTGTGTAAAATGTTTATTTATGTTTTTCTCTTTAATTGTGTTTTCATCGTCACGTCAAGGCCGTTAAGCCGTCTTGACGTGACGGGTTGGTATGGTGTGTGTCGCAGATTATAACACGTCTGTGTTGCTCATCTTGTTTCTCAGTGGATTAGCGTACATTTCGAGAATCTTTGTTCTCAAGAATCTCTCGTCAGGATTGTCAACCCTCACTTTGGAGATTTTGTCTGCAAGGTACTCGTTGAAAGACTCTCTGTCTTTGTCTGTTAGTCCTTTGACTACAGCGTCGTTACCGTCCAGTTCAGCGAGAGCCAGCCTGTTTGCCGGATAAATCTTGTAGTTCTTGTGTATCTCCTTGTCTATGTGCTCAGCAATGAGCCTGAAGATGTCTGTTTTTTGAATGCTGTCGGCATCTAATGAGTCGAGCCATTCGTTGATACATGGTGAGGTCTCGTAGTGAATGTGTCCTTTCTTTCCGAAAATTCCCACTTTCATGTTGGTGAGGTCATCTTGTTTGGACTTCTTCCATCCTGCTATGTCTCTTTTCTGTTGGAACTCTTGTGCTTTGAGGTAGTCACACGGGTCGTATTCATAGCTGATGCTCAAAGGGACGATGTTCATGTCTTTGATGTTCTCTATGATGTCTCTCGTGCTTCGTCCCTCGTGTGGCCCTCCCAGTGTCAGCATCTTCAGCACTGACTCCTGAGTTCTGTCGTTGCTGTCCTTCGCTCTGCCCTCACGATGTGCTATCCATATATTCTCTCGCTTTTGCTGGATGGCAAAATGCATGTACTGACTCATGTGTATTGAGCTCCTGAGGTTTTCTTTTGGTGACAGACCTCTGTTGACTGTGAAAGCTTTGTTCATCTTAACCAGTGTGCGTATCCACGGGTAGATAAGCAGGTTGTCTCCTATGGCTATCTCCACAGTCTTTTTGAACTTGTCCTCCATCAGCATGAGGTCCAAGATGGCGGAGTCAAGCACTATGTCGCGGTGGTTGCTCATGAAGGTGTACGCCCCGTCTTTCCTTAGAGACTTGTCGAAGTTGTAAGATTGACCGGTGGAGCACTTGCGCAACACATGTCTTACCACGTGTTTCATGTAGCGGAGCTGAAAGTCTTGCGGTGTCTTGATACCGATGAACAGACTTCTCAACAGCGTGTTTCTTATTCCTGCGGGTAGCCATGGGGCGAATCCCTTTAATATGCGTGAAAACTGACGGTCTGCTAATATGGAGTTGAAAGCTTCTTTCATCTCGCCTTCAGCATACGGACGTATGTCATCGAAATCGTGTAATGTCGCCATATCTTGTCGCTTTAAAAATATAGTCATGTAGTCATGTGGCCGGTCGCTGCACTTGGTTTATGATCGTATGGTGCGCTCCGACATGACATTTCGCAATCACTTGTGTGTTGTCATCTGCTTGTTAGTGCATACCGTTTGCTTTTCCGGTGCGCTATGTGTTCTAAACCAGAGCACTGTCATGCGACTATTCTGATACTTGCCCGTCAGAACTTAGCTTGCACTCGATAACCTCATTAAGTACATCGCACATCTGCAGTCCGGCAGCTCTGACCTGCTGTGGGATGAATGATGTGGCGGTCATACCCGGGGTGGTGTTAATCTCCAGCATGTTTATCACGTCCTGATTGTCCGCATTCTTGCTTATGATGTAGTCTATTCGTATTATTCCTGATGCGTCAAGTATCTGATAAATACTTTTTGTCAGTTGCTGCACTCTCTTTGTCGTATCATCGGACAGTCTTGCAGGAGTAATCTCCTCCACTTTTCCGTTGTACTTGGCGTCATAGTCGAAGAACTCAGTCTTTGGAACGACTTCTGTTATTGGCAGCACGACAATCTCACCGTTTGGCTTCTTGTATACGCCGTTTGAGATTTCTGTACCCTTCATCTCGTTCTCAACAAGCACGTCGTCACTTTCCTTACGTGCTTTCTCTATCGCGTCAGTAATCTCACTTACATCTTTGCATTTGGTCACTCCGAATGATGAGCCTCCGGCGTTTGGCTTAATGAAGCATGGCAAGCCAACCTTCTCCGTAATCTCCTTTGGGTCGAAGTCGTATCCCTTTCTGACGAGTACATCATTAGCCACTCTCACTCCAAATCCCTTGAGGTACTGGTTGAGAGTGAATTTGTCGAATGTCATCGCCTCCACAAGTAGCGAGCTTGTGCTGTATGGAATCTTTAGCAGGTCGAAGTAGCCTTGTAGGATACCGTTCTCTCCCGGTGTGCCGTGTATTGTTATGTACGCATAGTCGGGTGTGATGCGTTTGTTGTATTCGTCAAGAAATGTGCAGTTGTGAAGGAACACTGGCGACGTGGTACCGTTGTGTAAGTGTGCTGTCCAGTTCTTTCCTTTAACCTCAACGATATAAACATCATATTTCTCCTTGTCAATCCAAGAGTCAATGCCGGTTGCTGAGCGCATTGACACATCATGCTCTGAGGAGTCTCCTCCGGCGATGATAGTAATAATCTTTTTCATTTTTTTCTGTGAAAACGAAATATCTGGTGTTTGTCCAGCTTTTTATTTGTTATGTGAGCACAAAAAACGTGTTGTGGCGTGTGCGGAGTGTGCGGTGCTGTCCCACGTTTGCTTGTGTTCTTATATTCTTATTAAATCTCTTTTGCGTAGTTCCTCCACTTGTCGAGAAGCTTCACTATGTCGTCTGGTAACTCGGAGTTGAACATCATGTCCTCTCCGGTACGTGGGTGTTTGAATCCTAAAGTCTTGGCGTGAAGCACTTGTCTTGGACATATCTTGAAACAGTTCTCTATGAATTGTCTGTATTTGCTGCTTGTCGTCCCCTTCAGGATTTGGTCTCCTCCGTATCTCTCGTCAGAAAACAGCGGATGGCCAATGTGACGCATGTGTGTCCTGATCTGGTGTGTGCGTCCTGTTTCGAGCACACATTTCACCAGTGTGGTGTAGCCGAAACGCTCCAGCACCTCGTAGTGAGTAACTGCGTGTTTGCCTATGTCGCTTTCTGGCGGGAACACGGCCATGCGCATACGGTCCTTTGGGTCTCGTGCTATGTTGCCCTCTATCCTTCCTTTGTCTTCCTCGAAGTTACCCCAAAGTAAGGCGTTGTATTCTCTTTTTGTTGTCTTGTTGAAGAACTGTTGTCCGAGAGTTGTTTTTGCCTCGGCTGTCTTCGCCACGACGAGCAGACCACTTGTGTCTTTGTCGATTCTGTGTACCAGTCCGATTTCCGGATTGTTTATGTCGTATTCCGGATGATCCTTCAGATGCCAGGCTATGGCGTTGAGTAATGTGCCATGCCAGTTCCCGAATCCTGGATGCACTACCAGTCCTGCAGGTTTGTTCACCACCATCAGGTCGTCGTCCTCGTACACTATATTAAGAGGTATATCCTCCGGGATGATGGAATTGTCGTAGACAGGTCTGTCGAGCATAACCTGGATGACATCAAATGGCTTGACCTTGTAACTTCTCTTGACGGGTTTGCCGTTAGCCATGATGAATCCGGCATCGGCTGCTTTTTGTACCCTGTTGCGTGACGTGTTACATAGGTGTATGAGCAGAAACTTGTCCACTCGCATAAGTTTTTGTCCTTTGTCTGCGGTGAACTTGTGGTGTTCGTACAATCCGGCCGAGTCTTCGTCGTCAAGCTCGTCGTTGTCGTCAATGAAATCGTTGTTGTCCATCATAAGTCTGCTTCGTTGTTGTAGTCATCGGTTCCAATGGCCTCATCCTCTTCGTTTTCCTCTTGAATTCCGGAGCCGACGTATAGTGTTATCGGGTAGTTGGTGGACACTGACTGGTTGGCGTATAGCTTTTTGTTTCCCTGATAGACGTTCACCACCATACCCTCGGCCTCACTTACCACTTCCTTGTCAGGAGTGAACGTGAATCCAAGGTTGTGGAGAATCTGCCTTGCCTCGTCGACAGAGTTGTTGCCGACGACGTCAGGAAAGTTCACCATAGTTTCCGTGGTGCGTATCACTGTGAGGTATACCATACGTCCGTCCTTAACTTCACTTCCTGCTTTCGGCGTTTGAAGGCAAACGGTGCCTGGAAGATATCCTTTTTTCTTCACCGAGTCGGTGACCACAGCCACCAGTCCATACCTGGACAGCACTTCCTCTGCCTTCTCTAATGTCATCTTGTCTACAGAAGGCACCTCGATGCGTTCTCCGTGGTGTGTGTAGTAGTCCAGATAATATAGTGTTATAGTGGGAATTATCATGAGCACGCCAATGATGCATGCTATGTTTATCCAAAATGTCTTGGCTTTAGGGCTGTTAAACCATTCTTTTATCTCCATAAATCTTACGTTTGCAAATCAAAGGCAAATATACGTATTATTATTGAGTCTCTCGTTCCTTTGTGATAATTTTTGAGGCTATATATAATAATGGATAAGAGTCAGTCATTTGCTTGTGCGTTATTGCTAAGCGTTGTTTTCCTCTTGGTGTTACAAAAAACAAAAAAAGCAGAAGTTATTTTTAACTTCTGCTTTTATCTCTCGTGTAGCATAGCACAATTATTTTCCGTGGTGCTCGCTTGAAACAGTAAGAGACTTACGACCCTTGCGACGTCGTGCTGATAAAACTCTACGACCGTTGGCAGTCTGCATACGCTCACGGAAACCATGCTTGTTGACTCTCTTTCTGTTGTGAGGCTGAAATGTTCTTTTCATATCTTTCTATTTGTTTTTGTGATTAATCTGTATTTGAATTATTTCATTCAATTTGTCGCTCGTATAATTTACAGTGTCTTACGCACCAAAAGCGGGTGCAAAATTACATAATTTAATTAAACGGACAAAATATTATCTCAAATTTGCGTGTCTTTTTTTGCCAATTTGATGAAAAAACTTAATTTTGCACCGAATTTCAATGTTGAAGTTTAATATAATATATTCATTTTAGAGTTTTTGAGTGTGATTTGTGTGAAAACACGGACTTGAAAACTCAAAGACTTAAAAAAATACTTATATGGCAATCTTAGCAGGTGACATTAAGAAAGGCGTATGCCTTCGTCTCGATGACGGAAAAATTTGGGTTGTAATCGACTTTTTGCACAAGAAACCAGGTAAGGGTAATACTGTGATGATTACAAAGCTTCGTAATGTTGAGGACGGACGTGTGCTCGAACGTACATGGATCGTGTCTGCGAAGCTCGATGATGTGACTGTGTCTCATCAGCAGTTCCAGTACCTTTACAAGGAGGGTGATGATATGGTGTTCATGAATACTGAGACTTTCGAGCAGGTTAATATCGCTAAGGATCTTATCACTGGCGGTGATTTCCTCAAGGAGGGTGAGACTATGGTTATGGCGTCTATCGATGACCAGACTGGTGCTATCCTGACAGCTGAGGCTCCTGTGAAGATTGTTCTTAAGGTTACTTACACAGAGCCGGGTCTTAAGGGTGATACAGCTACTAACGCTACTAAGCCGGCTACACTCGAGACTGGTGTTGAGATTCGTGTTCCTTTGTTCATCAACGAAGGTGACATGATTGAGGTTGATACACGTGACGCTTCTTACGTAAGCCGTAAATAATGAGTGTTGTAGACAAAAGATAGGCGGTCCGTTCGGGTCGCCTTTTTTTGTACAATAATCCCCGGCAGACAGTCTGTCGGGGATATTATTTACTTATTGTCTTGTGAGACTGATTATCCGTAGATAATGTTTCCGTTCTCGTCGCGGTTCTCGTCAATGAAGCTCTTGTTGTACTGAGTCATACCTCTGAGTGACATACCCATGTTAGAGAATCCTCCGTCGTGGAACAAGTTTTGCATAGTCACTTTCTTAGTAAGGTCTGAGAACATGACAACACAATAGTCCGCACACTCATCAGCACTTGCGTTGCCGAGTGGAGACATACGGTCTGCGAAGTCGAAGAGTCCGTCGAATCCCTTGATGGCCGTACCGGCAGTAGTCATAGTCGGAGACTGTGAGATAGTATTGATTCTGACATGCTTCTCACGTCCGTATATGTAACCGAAACTGCGTGCGATAGACTCGAGGAGAGACTTAGCGTCAGCCATGTCGTTGTATCCGAAGAATGTGCGGTGGCTTGCGATGTAAGACAACGCCAAAACGCTGGCACCCTCACTTAAAGCGTCAAGTTTCTTTGCAACCTGAAGCATCTTGTGGAATGATATGGCAGAGATGTCAAGTGTCTTGTCCAAGAGAGAGTAGTCCAAGTCATCGTATGTACGCTTCTTTCTCATGTTAGCGCTCATGGCACATGAGTGAAGTACGAAGTCAATCTTTCCTCCGAGCGCATTCTGTGACTCTTTGAAAAGCATCTCCAGATCCTCGAGGTTTGTTGCGTCGGCAGCGATAACTGTGGCGTTAGTTTTCTCCGCAAGATCTTTTATTGTTCCCATGCGGCATGCCACTGCTGTGTTGGTAAGTACGATCTGTGCACCTTCCTCGACTGCTCTTTCCGCAACTTTCCATGCGATTGACTGGTCGTTCAACGCACCGAAAATGATTCCTCTTTTACCTTTTAATAAATTATAAGCCATAACAAAAATATTGTTTGTTCTATATGTTTAGGCTGCAAATTTAGTGTTTTTAAATGAGATACTGCCCATGATTTTAAAAAATGTGCAATAATGGAATTTGAATGCCGCTACAATACGATGGAATCTCTTATTTCTTTCAGTTTGTTAATGTGCTTGTTGTCTACTTTGTATTCGGTGAGTGCGGCGTAAAACTTGTGTATGCCGTGGTTGTCAGTACCGAAATAGCTGTAGTTGTCCGACTCGAGAATTATCTTAGCCCTTCTTTTCGCTTCTGGTCCATACAGTCCGACGAGTGACGGCAAGCTCAGCATGAGTTTCAGCCCAAGCTCTTCGTGAGCTTTGATATAGTCTTTGCTTTGCATATAGAAATATCTTTCCGGGCTCACCATGACAGGCTCGTATCCCGCTTTCAGTATTTCTTTTATTGACTCAGATAGTCTGCGAGGTCTTTCTGTGTAATTAGTGGAAATAAGAATTTTGTTTTTGTCTTTTCCGAATGGTATGAAAAGCCCCGACTCGAGTCTGTTAATAAACGAGTCGTCAATTATGTTAACACTTGACAAGTGAATATCTATTTGTATGTCACCAGTCTTTTTATCTTTATGAGTCGCTTCGATGACTCTTTGGAATAAGTCGTTGAGATATTCTGGTGTGTTAGGGCTGCTGTCGGAAATGTCTGGGGTAATCCAAACCTCTTTAATGCCAAGGCGTTTGTATTCCTTTATGATCTTCTTAAACTCGTCAGCACTTTGCACGCCACTATCCGCTTCGGGAAGTATGTGGCAGTGACAGTCAACCATATTTTCAAAAATATCAGACTTAATCAGTGATTTGCTAGAGGTAAAAGGCCACATTAATGTAAAACATTTTCTTGTTCTTTCACAAATGTAGTTTTTTTGTTCCTTCTAACCAAATTTTGGGTCACAAGTTTTCAATTATATCCAATATGTATCTTTTTTTATGAGTATGTGTATCTTTTATTCTGATAATTATTGCTGTTTTCTTATATTTTTTATTACTTTGCAATACCTAATAAAACGATACGCTTTCTCGCCATGGATGATATTATAAAATACTTCGTTGATTTTCATAAAGAAGGGGACTCTCAAATGATTACGTGTGTGGGATATGAGGAAATATCCGCACATACTCCATACCCAAGCAGGAAACATAAGACTGGATATTACTTTGAACCTGACAAGGGACGTGTTTTGAATGAGTATCAGCTGGTCTACGTCACTAACGGGGAAGGTATGCTAGAGACGGAGCATGGTGGTGAGTTTAATATAAAGACGGGTATGGTTTTTGTCTTGTTCCCGGGAGAGTGGCACACCTATCGTCCAAATGAAGATTTCGGTTGGAGTCATTACTGGATTGGCATTAACAATAAGAATATGTCGAGATGGCTTGAGAACAGTAATCTTAAGATTGACAACCCAGTATTTAACGTGGGCATCAACGGAGAGATCCTGTCTTTGTTCCAGAAGGCGCTGCAGATAGCGGAGGCAGAGCAGAGCATGTACCAGAATATCATCAACGGCCTGACCAACTACATCGTAGCTCTTCTCGGCAGTGTCAACGACTGTCAGTTCGTCGAGAGATGTAACTATGTGGATAACATCAACCAGGCCTGCATGATTATGTCTAACGAGGAGAGTGTCGACTCCATTGCTGACTTGGCGAGAAACGTGGGCATGGGTTATTCATTGTTCCGACGTGAGTTTAAGAGACAGAAGGGCTGTTCGCCGATCAAATACCTTCAGACTCAGAAAATCACTCAGGCAGAGCGTCTCCTGGTGAACACCAACCTTTCTCTGAAGGAGATAACATTCAGGCTTTCCTTTGGCTCTCCTTCTTATTTCTCTTCACAGTTCAAGAAGATTGTCGGTGTGTCACCGACCCGGTATCGCAATGATCGGACACGTTCTGACAGGTGATGTCAAAAATCCAAAATCTTATATCATTTAAAACATATCGGTTTATCATATTTTATGTTTCTTTGCAAACCGTTATTTCAATAATGGTTAAAGGAAATCTTTTTATTAGTTTAATTTTTTATGTGTTTTCGTCATGTGATGGCGTCGGTGATGGGATGGTATTGTGATTTTTTTTCCATTCATTTACTCATTGCTGTGCTGTCAGTTCCTGACAAGCCGTTTTTTTATGAACAATAACCTCTTACTTTCTTTAATCGTTGCCGCACAGTTTGTGACGAGTGCTCAGGCGACAGACGTTAAAATCAAAAAAGGACCTTTCAAAGCAGATTGGGAGTCACTCTCCGAGTGGACATGCCCAGAGTGGTTTAAAGACGCAAAATTCGGTATATGGGCGCATTGGGGTCCTCAGTGTCATGCGGAGGATGGTGACTGGTACGCCCGTTTCATGTACTACGAAGGCAGTGGACAGTACAATTGGCATGTCAGTCATTACGGCAATCCTGCTGAGTTCGGCATGAAGGAGTTGTGTAATGACTGGAAGGCGCAAAACTGGGATCCGGAAGAGTTAGTCAATCTGTATAAGAGTGTCGGTGCCAGATACTTCATGGCTTTAGGTAACCATCATGATAACTTCGACCTGTGGGACTCTCCTTATCAGGAGTGGAACTCTGTCAACATGGGTCCCAAGAAAGATATCGTGAAGGGGTGGAGTGATGCGTGCAAGAAGGCCGGACTGCCGATGGGTGTCAGCATACATGCTTCACACGCGTGGACCTGGATGGAGCCGTCACAGCGATATGACGGTAACCTGACTAAGGATGATGGTAAAGGAAAATGGTGGGAAGGC
This sequence comes from uncultured Prevotellaceae bacterium, assembly GCA_937900485.1. Taxonomy (GTDB): domain Bacteria; phylum Bacteroidota; class Bacteroidia; order Bacteroidales; family Bacteroidaceae; genus Minthosoma. The sequence continues at coordinate 28,277 of CALCEL010000037.1, read as the reverse complement.
TATGACCCACAAGAGCTTTATGCGCAGAACCATGAGCATAGCAAAAACTGGGAGAACTCAGGAACGATACACAGTCAGTGGGACTGGGGAAACGGAGCCAGCCTTCCCTCTGAACAGTACAAACGTAAGTTCCAGAACAGAGTCTTGGAGTTGGTGAACGACTACTCACCTGCTATGTTGTATTTCGACGACACAGCTATGCCTTTCTACGGATGTGATGATGAGATAGGTAAGAATATCCTTACACATTATTATAATAAGAACGTCAGCAGAAAAGTGAAGAACCCTCAGGTGGTTGTCATGGGAAAACAGTTGACGCCAGATCAGAAGAAATACATGATGTGGGATGTTGAGAGAGGTATTCCAGACCGCATGCAGAAAGACTATTGGCAGACGTGTACATGTATCGGCTCATGGCATTATGAGCAGTCAGTCTATAAGAATAACTATTACAAGAGCGGTGCCACGGTGATCCGTATGCTCGTGGACATCGTCTCAAAGAATGGAAACTTATTGCTTTCCGTGCCTATCAAGAGTGATGGCACCTTAGACGACAAGGAGATGAAGGTGCTGTCCGACATCAAGGCGTGGATGGACATAAATGGTGAATCCATCTATGGCACCCGTACATGGGAGACATTTGGCGAGGGCCCATTGGCTGACGCTGTCAATCCTATGAATGCTCAAGGATTCAACGAGGGACAGAGATATTCTTCGAGAGACGTACGTTACGTGAAAAAGAATAATACCATATATGCGACTGTCATGGCATGGCCTGAGACAGGTGATTTCATGATGAGGAGCTTCTCAAAGTCCGCTAATTATTGCAAGGGAAAAGTGACAAGTGTGAGACTGCTCGGATATGGTGATGTGTCATTCAAGCATAATGACGAGGGACTGACAGTCAATGTTCCATCAACACATCCGAATGAGATAGCTCCTGTGTTTGCGATAACTATCAAATGAAAATCTCAATAGTATTAGTTCAAACTTACATGCCTGAATAATTTTTATTAATGAAAAGTGGACTTAAAGGTTTTTGTGGCTAAGTTCTTTTTGGTGGGCGGCTTCATTTAACCTATAGTCATTAGTTGGTTATTTAATTTAAGCCCGTGCTGGTGATTTGGTATCACTTGGCGGGCGTTTTTGTCCCCTATTTCTCTTAGTCAGTAAGGTTACCAGATTTCCTATCCGCACCCCCAAATTTTTGCTGTCCGAAACTCCTCTTTTTCCATTGATACGAGGCAACGAAAAAATGACTTCTGACATTTTCCCGTGTCTTATTCAGCGTCTGAAATTCTTAGGTTAGGACGCTGAAAAGTTCAGGTTAGGATTTTTTAATTCTCAGACCTGCGTATAGACTACAACCTAACCTAAGAATTTCAAAAAAAAGACCTAAGATTTTTAAATGCCTTGTTTTAAGATTATCAGTCTGTTAGCTTTTTTATGAAATAATAGGTATGGGAAAATTTGGTTATCCTTCAATTGTCCATTATTCCATCTGTAGTTAATACGCTTTGCGCCCCCGGAGGTTAGTCAGCAACTTCCGGGGGCGCATTATCTGTTAAACACATGATGACAATGGTCAACGCCATTAGTCTGTCATCCTTGTCATAGTATGGTCACAGCCATGTAGCTAAATGTCAAGATGTGTTAGTGCGATTTTTTTGTCGGCAGCTTAAGAGTCTGAAGTGTAGCCTCCAGTTCACGTATCAACGGACGTTTCTTCTCGTTTGGAGCGAACACGAAACCCTCTGCCACCACCATCATATTATTTATGGTGTCAAGCTGTGCGTACGACACGAACGGTCCTCCCATGGCATCTTTCACCATGATCCATAATCCCCTCGTCTCGAATATCGTCTTGTTGTTTCGTCTTATTATCTTTCCATTCGTGTATTTAGGCTCAGTCTTCATATACTGACCATCACGTTCACCTTGTACACGTATCTTCATCACGGAGTCTCTCTTCTCTATTATTCGTTCTAGTGTGAAGTCCGCCTCGCCGCTGTAGGGATATGTGTACACACACAGGTTTTGGTTCGCCTTGCTGCTTGAAGTGGCCCAGATGAAGCCCTCGTGCGGAAATACCGTGTCCATGTCCTTAGGTGCGAAGATGTCCATTCCGAATACCTTAGCCATTTGTTTTGACACGTTGGCGCTGTGATTCTTTTTCAGCTGCCTGCACTCCCTCTTCAACTCGTTGTTGTTGAATATGCTGAGCACACTGTCCTTTCTGTTGTCGAGGTGGATCATGATGTCATCGCTGGATGGTCCCTTGACGGTGACCACCACCTGTGGAGTGGCGTGCACGTCATGTTTGACTTCAATCTCGGTTGATGTGTATTTCTCATTGATGTCTGCTATGAAGATATTGCCGTACATCAGATACTGTCCCTCATAGTATTTCGGGGATAACGTTGTCACGCGGAAATTCGGCTCCGGTTGTGGCAATCCCTCTATAGGTCTTTCCACAATATTCCTGAACTCTATGCCATTCCCGCTGCTCAGCCATTTCTTGTCGGCCACGAGCAGCAGCTCGTAAGGAGCGCTCAGCACTGCTGCAGTGACTTTCCTGGGAGTGTTATTGTCGCTGTTTCCGCAAGATGTCGTTGTTGTCGTGAGAATAGATATCAGAGCCACGACGACACACCATTTGTTTGCCATATTGATATTATTTAGTCGTGTTGTTCATCTTAATAATCTCGCATCCGGCCAGCAAGAAACAGCCGAGTCCGTAGTCGTCAAAGTCAGGCTCTCTGTCGTATGTGACAGGCTGTGAGTCTTTCGGCTCCTTACCGGTTCCTTGTACGTATCCGAGGAAGCCGTTCTTGTGGACGCAGTCCTTGACTATGGCGTTCCATGTGCTGATGATGAGAGGTTTGTATTTTGACTCATTCAGTAATCCGTTGTTGACCCCCCATGCCATGCCGTAGATGAAAAGAGCCGTGCCGCTCATCTCCTTTCCTCCGTAGTTGCTCTCGTCGTGAAGACTGACATTCCAGTACAAATCTGTACGTTGACACTTTACCAGTGCCTTAGTCATGGCCAGGTAGTCTTTCTTGTAGCTCTTATAGTGTTTGCTCTCAGGAAGAGCTTCCATCGCCCTTACCAGCGCTGCGTATACCCATCCGTTGCCTCGGCTCCAGTAGCAGTTTCTTCCGTTAGGCTCCTTGTATGGCGGCACGAAGTCGGCGTCTCTCCACCATAATCCCTCTTTCTTGTTATATAAGCCGCCGGCTATGGAGTCTCTGATGAACTCATACATATCCCATCCCTTCTCGTCATATTTCTCATAGCTCTTGTCTCCCAGTCTCCTCTTCACGGCGCTCATCTTGCAGAAGACAGGCAGTCCCATCTGTATGGCGTCAATCCATGTCCAGTCTCCGTCGCTACCTTTCGACTTCATGTTGCCACCAGGAGCCCATGGTGTTGTCTTGGCGTTGATAATATTGTCGAGACATTTTTGAGTCATCTCGTAATGTCCCATGTCAAGGTATGTCTGGCAACAACAGTAGTCGTCAGCGTCTCTTGTCGTCACTCCGTTTCTTGGTGTCCAATTATGAGCCTCGCCCCAGTCATAAATGTATTTCCTGTAGGTCTCATATTTGTCTCCGCATAATAGTCTCTCGGTCTCCGTGAGATACCACAATCCCTCGAAATAAACACCTCTTGTCCAAAGATTGCTCGGTCTTTCTTTTTTCACGAAGGTCGGCGCTCCTGCGTCAGGATATTTTTTTAAGAAGTAGTCATTGGCCAGTTCCATGACCTTCAGGATGTCTCTGTTGTTTGCCTGTGTTTGTGCTATGGCAGGCGTAGTTTGCGTAAGCGAGGTGAGTAATATGAACGATAAACATTTTAAGATTTTTCTCATGATTGTGGTTTGTTTTAAGTTATGGATTACTGTACGGATTATATTGTTTGTGGTGTGGTCAGCCAACAGCTGACGGCTCTTGTTATCCCTTGTAGTGAATAGCGTGTAAGACAACGTGTGTGTGTTTTGTTCATGGTTTCATGGCATTGACGAGAATGCTCTCCAACTCGTTGGTGGCGAGACGCAGTTTGAATTCTCCTCTCTGAGCTATTGATATGGAGCCAGTCTCCTCGCTCACTATCACGGCTATGGCGTCGCTTTGCTGTGTTATTCCCAGCGCGGCCCTGTGTCTCAGTCCCAACTCCTTTGGTATGTTCAGGTTGTGGCTCACAGGTAAAATACATCCGGCGGCAGTGATTCTGTTGTGTCGTATTATCATCGCTCCGTCATGAAGAGGACTGTTTTTGAAGAAAATATTCTTGATCAGCTCCGTGTTAATTCTCGCGTCCACAAACTCGCCTGACTTGACGATGTCGTTGAGTGACATCTCTCTTTCTATGATGATTAGTGCTCCCACCATGTTCTTACTCATGTAGTCGCAAGCCATGACGATAGGTAATATGAAATCCTCGTCCTCCTCCTCTTCCGTCACCTTGTTTGCGAAGAAACGTGTTATCACAGACAGCCTTCGCTGTGAGCCCAACGTGAGGAAGAAACGTCTGATTTCCTCCTGGAAGATAATGATGAGCGCAATGACACCGACACTTACCAGTTTGTCGAAAATGGAACCCAGCAGTTTCATCTGCAGTACCTGTGATACTGCAATCCATGTCACAATAAAGACGAGAATGCCGTAGAAGATATTGAGCGAGCCGCTTACCTTCATAAGTCTGTATATGTAGTAGAGAAGAGATGCCACACATACTATGTCTATTGCGTCTTTTATGCCGAAATCAAACATCTTACCCTATTATATCTTGATTTTCTTAGTTTAGGTTCGTTAAGGTTGAGTGGTCAGGGTCATAGTGACTCTCTGAGCATTCGTGTTATCTTGACGGCCTCCACGCATTCTCTCACGTCGTGTACTCTTATCAGGTTAGCTCCTTTCATGAGTGACACTGTGTTCAGTATTGTAGTGCCGTTGAGTGCTTCATGCGGTGTGTTGTCCAGATACTTGTAAATCATGCTTTTTCTGGACACTCCGCTCAGTATCGGAAGTCCGAGAACCTTGAGATTCTCGAGACGGCTCATTATCCTATAGTTTTGCTCCAAGGTCTTTGAGAATCCGAATCCCGGGTCGATGATTATGTCTTTTTGTCCTAGGTCACGTAGCGCCTGAACCTTTTCCGCGAAGAACAGCATCACACTCTTCATCACGTCGTCATACTGGGTGTTATCCTGTATCTTGTGTATGTCGCCGTTGTTGTGTGTGAGAACGTAAGGCACGTTCAGTGCGGCTACGGTGTTGAACATGTCCGGGTCCATTATGCCTCCGCTGACATCGTTGATAATCTCCGCTCCGTATTCCTGCACGCACATCCTCGCCACATCAGAACGGAAGGTGTCCACGCTCACTATCGCATCCGGCGCCTCATCCCTGAGTGTGGAGAGACATAACGACAGACGACGTTTCTCCTCATCCTCAGTCACGTCAGAAGCTCCGGGACGTGTAGAGTACGCTCCGATGTCAATAATGTCTCCTCCTTCCTCAAGGATCTGTCTGACCCTTTCCCTTATGTCTTTCTCACTTTGCTTCCTGCTGCCGTCGAAAAAAGAGTCGGGCGTGACATTGAGTATACCCATTACTTTGGGCTCGCTGAGGTCTAAGAGTTTTCCCCTGACATTTATCGTGTATTGTAACAATCCTTCCATTTTACTATCTAATATGTGCAAAGATACGAATAGTTTTGTTATTATTATGAAATCTTTGTACTTTTGTGTTGTATTCTTGCTTTCTTCAAGTAAGACGTCGCAAGTTATGAAAGTTAATGTTTACGAAACAAATATATGTCATGAAGATAGAGGATTTGTATGATATTTTCCGGAAGTTTCCAGAGATAACGACGGATAGTCGTGACGTGAGAGAAAACTCGATTTTTTTCGCTCTCAAAGGTGAGAGCTTCGATGGCAATAACTACGCCGTTGAGTCGGTGCGCAAAGGAGCAGCCTATGCGGTGATTGACAGTAAGATGGTGTATGACAACGCTGACGGTGACGTCAAGGACCGTCTCATCCTGACATCTGATGTCCTCCTCACTCTTCAGGCTTTGGCGAATTACCATCGTTGTCAGCTTGGCACGACGATTATCGGAGTGACGGGAACGAATGGTAAGACAACCACTAAGGAACTGATTGCGGCTGTCCTTTCAAAGAAGTATAAAGTGTTATATACTCAAGGCAATTTCAATAATCACATCGGAGTGCCAAAGACTCTGTTGCGCCTGACGGACGAACATCAGATAGCAGTCGTGGAAATGGGAGCTAATCACCCTGGTGAGATCAAGACTCTCGTCAACATCGTCCAGCCAGACTATGGCATCATAACTAATGTGGGAAAGGCGCATCTTCTTGGATTCGGTTCTTTCGAGGGAGTGATAAAGACCAAAGGGGAGCTGTACGATTACCTGCGTGAGGACTCAGGAACCGTCTTCATAAATAACGACAATGAGCATTTGAGAAAAATCAGCACAGGACTGCGTCTCATACGTTACGGAAGGGGTGAGGATAAGGAACTGCTCGTTCGAGGCGAACTCGTCAGCTGTAATCCTTTCCTGACTTTCACATGGAACGTGTGTCCGTCTGTCTATTCTCCTATGGAGGTCAAGACGAGACTTGTCGGAGCGTATAATCTTGACAATGCGTTGGCGGCTGCTTGTGTGGGAACGCTGTTCGCCGTTTCTCCGGAAGATATCTCTGACGCTATTAGGGAATATATCCCGTCAAACAACCGCTCTCAGCTGGTGAAGACGGAAGACAATAGTCTGGTGGTTGACGCGTATAACGCTAACCCGACGAGCATGGCGGCGGCGTTGGAGAATTTCAGACTTATGACTGTTCAACATAAGATGGCGGTGCTCGGTGACATGAAAGAGCTGGGCAACGTGTCCTTGACAGAGCATGAGAACGTTATTAAGTCTCTTCTGAATTCTGACTTCGAAATGGTATGTCTGGTGGGTGATGAGTTCAGAAAGGCTGCGGAGACGATTGATGAGGCATTCTTCACTAATAACAGACACTTCTTGTCATTCAAGGACGTGAATGCGCTGACTGATTATCTCAAGGATAACAAGCCTAAAGGTATGACCATTCTCATTAAAGGGTCTAACAGCACTCATCTCACTGACGCTGTGGGATGTTTTTGATTGTAAATGTATAACATGCAAAACATATAAGGGTATGAAAAGAAAAATGAGCCTTGCGGCGCTTCTCCTCGCCGCATTGAATATGACTGGTCAGGTCAACATCAGCATAGACGCCTCTCAGAGAGGACCGAAAATCTCACCTGTACATTATGGTATTTTCTTTGAGGATATAAATCATGCTGCTGACGGAGGCTTATACGCTGAGTTGATACGTAATAGGTCTTTGGAGGATAATGATAAAGAGTGTGAGGCATGGAGCGTGTCTGGACGTAGCGCCGGCAACGCCTCTGTGGAGCTGACCGATGCCAGTCCTTTGAACGGAGCGAATAAGTACTCTATGTTGGTGAAAGTGCAGAACGCTGACGACAAAAACATGGCAGGTGTGACTAACACCGGATTCTGGGGCATCAATGCTGTGAAGGGCACCACATACAAATTGTCTTTTTGGGCGAGAAGCGACAAGAAGTTCAAGGGTAGTCTGAAGGCTATGCTGAGGACTGATGATAAGTACAAGTTATCTCTTGGTGAGGTGTCGATACCTGTTAAGTTGAATGAGAAATGGAAAAAGTATACGGCTACGATTACGGCTACCGGCACTAACAGCAGGGCTGTCTTCGACCTTCTCTCAAATAAGACGGGTGAGTTTCAGCTGGATATGGTAAGTCTCTTCCCGCCTACATATAAGAACAGAGAGAATGGTATGAGAAAGGATCTTGCGGAGATGCTCGAGGCGATGCATCCTAAGTTTATGCGTTTCCCTGGAGGATGTTTCGTCGAGGGACAGAATTCTCCTGACAACGCTTTCAGATGGGAGCGTACCATAGGACCTGTAGAGGAACGTCCAGGACATAAGAATGTCAACTGGGGATACAGGACAACAGACGGTATAGGTTTTCATGAGTACCTGCAGCTGGCTGAGGATCTCGGAGCTAAACCTCTTTATGTGGTGAATGTGGGAATATGGCATGGCGGTTACACTCCTTTGGACTCTCTGCAATCTTGGATTGATGAGTGTATGAACGCTCTTGAGTACGCTAATGGACCGGTGACATCTAAGTACGGAGCTTTGAGAGCAAAGAACGGACACCCGGAACCATTCAACATCGAATATCTGGAGATTGGAAATGAGAATTACAATTTCTTCATAAACAGTAACCAAGATCAGTCTATTAACTACCCGGACCGTTATAAGATCTTCTATGACGCCATCAAGTCTAAGTACCCTAACATGCATTGTATAGGTAATGTGGAGGCATGGGGCACTGACAGACCTTCATGGAGAAATGACTACCCGGTTGAGATGGTTGACGAGCATTACTATCGTAACCCTAAGTGGTTCGCTCAACGTTTCAACATGTATGACTCGTATGACCGCTCTAAATATAAGGTGTATGTCGGTGAGTATGCAGTCACAAGCCAGTTCGGAAAGGTGGGTAACCTCAACGCCGCTCTGGGTGAGGCTGTCTATATGATGGGTATGGAGAATAACTCGGATGTGACAGTGATGAATTCCTACGCCCCGATTTTTGTCAATGAGAATAATGTGGCTTGGGCTCCTGACATGATACGTTTCAACTCAAGTGACTGTATGGGAACACCGTCTTATTATGTCCAGATGCTTTTCCCTAATAATGTTGGAACACAGGTCGTCAAGACGTCTTGGACTCAGAACCTGCCTGAGGCTACGGCTACAAAAGAGGAACTGGCTCCTGCTCATGTGGGACTTGCCACTTGGAATACTGTGGCCACATACTACGACGCGGAATATATTGTTGACGGTAAGAGTATGCCTTTGAGTGATTTCACTAAGTGGAATGTGGAGCGCGGTACATGGAATATTTCTGCTGACTCCATCACTCAGTCTGGACATGACGAGCCGGCTGTCATCTATTGCCCGGATGTCGTGGCGAAGAAATATTCTTATAAGGTCAAGGCGAGAAAGAGAGATGGAAAGGAAGGCTTCCTCCTCGTGTTTGGATATAAGGACAAAGACAACTATAACTGGTTTAATGTCGGTGGATGGTCCAACTCGCAGAATAACATCGAACAGGCTAACGACGGAGGACGAATACAGCTGTGTGGAGGCAATAGCGCTAAGGTCGATGACGATAGAGTGTATCAACTGCAGGTCGACGTGGATGGAGACAGCGTCTCTTGTTTCATCGACGGCAAGCTGGAGATGACTGGTAAGAGACAGTACTCAAAGATGAAGGGTGTCTTTGCCAGCACGACTATAGACGATGCCGCTAAGGTTATGTACGTCAAGGTGGTCAACACTGGCTATGGACCGACATCCGGTTCTATTGACTTGAGAAACGCTGTGGCGGATAAGGCAGCTGTCATCCGTCTGTCATCAGAAAGTGGAGATGACGAGAATACGCTTCTCAATCCTAAGCGCATACAACCGGTCAATGAGTCTGCTCTGGTGACGGATAACGGTTCTAAGATTCTGTTCTCCCTGCCATCATACTCTGTGAATATTGTACGCGTTAACTTAAAGTGATTAACGTGCTACTGAAAAAATAATCTTTATTGACTCATCATCCACTAAGCTTTTCTTTGTGGAACACTATCAGGGCTGACACCAATCTCGGGGTCAGCCCTTTTTGTCGGTACGCTCAACATGGACACCAGCTGACTAAGCCACCTGCGCCAAAGAGGAAGGACGGAATCAGAAAAATCTTCACGTGTCAATGATAAGTAACAAGTGGCAAAACTTCATAATTCTATCTCTTGTAAGGAGGAGGAAGACGAAAGTCAAAAGGTGCATGAATATGAACATTTTGGTGAAGAATTCATGTGGCAGTGAAAAAGAAAGCAGGATGTGCGACGTACATCCTGCTTTCTTTTTATCTATCAAAGTCTTATTGTCTGTAAGAGTCGAGCTGAGCGACATCGAGATGTCTGATGTAGTTGAAGTGTTTCTCCACCTCACTCTCAGAGTAATTGATGAACACGTTAAGACTCTTCTGGAACAGCTCAGGTGCTTTCTGAGCGTCCTGAAGGAGAAGGTGTCCCATAATAGGGTAAGCCGCCATCTCATAGAGCTTGCGTGAGCATAAGTCGAGGAAGTCCTGGTCACCAGGCTGCTTTGCCTTGTCAGTACAGAAGGCAAGCTTGTCTGCCATGTCTTTGAGACGGTTTGCGTATGACTCGTAGCCCTCAGACACTGGACATGACTCGAAGTCTCTCAACACGTTCTGGTAGAATCCGTTAGTGACGTAACGTATTGCGGCTACGGTCTGCAGCTGCGTGGTACCCTCATAAATAGATGTGATACGAGCGTCACGGTATATTCTCTGACACTTGTATTCGAGCATGAATCCTGAACCGCCATGTATTTGTATAGCGTCATAGCATGACTGGTTGGCGAACTCTGAGTTCATACCTTTAGCAAGTGGAGTGAATGCATCTGCCAGCTTGGAGTATTTCTTGAACTCGTCACGTTCCTCATCCGTCAGCTTTCTCTCCTTTGAGATGTCATCCAACGCTTTGTACACATCCACGAAACGTGAAGTCATGTAAAGCAGTGAACGGCCGGCATCCAGCTTGGCCTTGATTGTGGCGATCATGTCGTACACGGCAGGGAAATTGATGATTTCTTTTCCGAACTGCTTTCTGTCTTTTGCGTACGCCAACGCCTCCTCATAGGCAGCCTGCTGCAGACCTGTTGACTGAGCGGCGATACCGAGTCGCGCTCCATTCATGAGAGCCATGACGTATTTGATGAGTCCAAGTCGCTCGCTACCGCAAAGCTCTGCTTTTGCGTTTTTGTATACCAGCTCACATGTAGGACTACCATGTATTCCTAATTTGTTCTCGATGCGTCTGACGTCGACACCGCCATTTCTCTTGTCGTAGATGAACATTGACAAGCCACGGCCGTCTTTAGTTCCTTCCACTGAACGAGCGAGGACGAGATGGATGTCAGAGTCACCATTGGTGATGAAACGTTTCACACCATTAAGATACCAGCACTTGTCCTTTTCAGAGTATGTCGCCTTCAGTGTCACTGACTGGAGATCGGAACCGGCATCCGGCTCAGTGAGGTCCATAGACATTGTCTCTCCAGCGCACACGCGAGGTATGAATCGCTGACGTTGATCCTCATCACCAAACTCGTAGAGTGTGACGATACAGTCCTGAAGTGACCATATATTCTGGAAACCTGCGTCACCCTCGCTGACAATCTCGTTGATGGCAGAGTATACCGTCATCGGGACATTGAGACCTCCGTAGCGTCTCGGCATGGTTATACCATTGAGACCGGCTTTGATTGTGGCGTCAAGATTTTCGTATGTCTTGGCTGCGTAACGTATTCTTCCGTTCTCGCAGTGAGGCCCCTCCTCGTCAACGGACTCGGCGTTCTGAGCGATGATGTTTGCATTCACGTCGCCGGCTATCTCCAGCAGTTTGTCGTAATTGTCAAGTGCGTCCTCGTAGTCTTTACAAGCATAGTCATACTTGCCATAGTCCGCGAAATTTCGTTCTTTGAGCTCCACGATGTGTTTCATCAAAGGATGGTCCATGTGAAACTTTATCTCAGGAACATCAGTATATGAATTTGCCATAATTTGTCGCTTTTTATTTACTGTTCTTCTTGTAGTACTTGATGAGTTTTGGAACCACCTCCTCAACTGTTCCGTTGATGATGTAGTCGGCAATCTGGTTGATAGGTGCTTCCGGGTCAGAATTGATGGATATTATTATACCTGCCTCTTTCATTCCCGCTATGTGTTGTATAGCACCGCTGATTCCGCATGCGATATATACTTTAGGCCGCACAGTGACACCTGTCTGTCCAATCTGTCTGTCATGATCCACCCATCCTGCGTCTACGGCGGCACGGCTTGCTCCGACCTCAGCATGTAACTCCTTAGCCAGTTCGAAAAGCAGATTGAATCCTTCCTTTGAGCCTACTCCATATCCGCCGGCCACGACGATAGGAGCTCCTTTGAGGTTGTTCTTGGCTGCCTCCACATGTCGGTCGATTACCTTAACTACGTAGTCTGTGTCAGGGATATATTTAGCCACGTCATGTCTCACAATTTCTCCGTTATAGTTCTCATCGAGAATCTCCTTCTTCATTACGCCGTCTCGTACCGTAGCCATCTGTGGTCTGTGGTCTGGGTTGACGATTGTGGCTATGATTGAGCCTCCGAAGGCTGGACGTATCTGATAAAGCTGGTTTTCATAGTGCTTGTCCTCAAACACGCCGTCAGCGTTCTTGACTTTCATGTCGAATGAGCCAATCTCAAGCTGTGTGCAGTCTGCGGTCAGTCCTGAGTGCAGTGCTGATGACACACGTGGACCAAGGTCTCTTCCTATCACTGTGGCACCAAGCAGACAAATCTGTGGCTTCTCCTCTTTGAAAAGGTTGACTACGGCTGAGGTGTGTGGCAGCGATGTGTATGGGAACAGCTTCTCTGAATCGAAGATATGAACTTTGTCAACACCATAAGGCAGTACTTGTCTCTCAACTCCTTCTAGATTGTATCCTATAAGGATAGCCTCAAGGCTCACTCCAAGTTGATTGGCCAGTTTACGTCCTTTCGTCAGGAGCTCTAAGCTTACATCGGCAACCTTGTTGCCTTCAAGTTCACAATATACAAATACGTTATTCATTATCCTATAGTATTGGATTCCATGAGTTCAACAATCAGACTTTCAATATCAGCGTCGCTGGATGTGAGCGTCTTGTTCTCTTTTGCTTTGAAGACAATGCTTTTCACGGCTTTCACGTTGGTCGGTGAACCTGCCTTACCGATTTGAGCTGGGTCAGCGTCTATATCAGCAGCTCCCCATGTCTTGAACTGACGGTTCTTATTTGCCCATACTCTCTTGACGTTTCTCGTACGGCAAGGAGCGGCTGAGCCATTGACTGTAACGACTATCGGCAGTGGCCCCTCAACAGTCTCCACACCTCCGTCGATGTGACGTTTTGCCACAATCTTCTTGTTCTCTTTGTCTATCGATAGTATCTCCTCTGTATATGTGATCTGTGTCAGTCCGAGTTTCTCTGCAACCTGTGGACCCACCTGGGCTGTGTCACCATCGATGGCCTGTCTTCCGCATAGGATTATGTCGAAGTCTCCGACCTTCTTAATAGCCTGTGCCAGTGTGTAGCTCGTGGCCAGTGTGTCAGCTCCTCCGAGAGGACGGTCTGAGATGAGAATTCCTTCGTCAGCGCCTCTGTACACACCTTCTCTGAGCACATCTGTGGCTTTTGGCAATCCCATGGTCAGCATGGTTATCGTTGAACCAGGATTAGCATCCTTGAGTCGTAGGGCCTGTTCCAATGCGTTGAGGTCCTCTGGGTTGAATACGGCCGGAAGTGCGGCTCTATTCACAGTTCCTTCTGCTGTCATCGCGTCGGGTCCGACATTACGCGTGTCTGGGACCTGTTTCGCGAGAACGATGATTTTTAAACTCATAGTCTTTATTTAATTAGGTTTATGTGTCGAAATAACATATTTATTCCATGTCCATTCATCATGTATTAGCTGAGCAAAAGTACGATTATTTTTCTTAATGCCAACTATTACGTTATTAAAAATGCGCAAAAATAAAAAAAGCGTGCATTTCTGCACGCTTTTGTATTGTGTCTGTTTGTTTAATGTCTTTGACGTCTTACTGAAACCCTTGGTGAAGACGAACCTGACGACTTACTCTTCTTTTCCTTGGTTGACGAGTTTTGTACCGTGGTGTTACCCGTTGATGACTCTCCTCGTCTTGTGTTGCTCGTTATGTTCTTTCTCTTCGTGTTCTGCAACTTAGCTATGCTGTCCTGTCTCGCTAATTCGGCAGAGTCAACGGGTGTGGTCCAGATGTGGTTCTCGAAGTCCACCATTTCCTTCTCAATTTTCTCCTGCTCTTTCTTCACGTTACCGTCTTTGGCGTATTCGTTGAGAAGTTTTCCCTGCATATTGTTCGTCATGTATACAGTGCCTTTGTATTTGTTCGTGGCGAAAAAGTCTGCCATTGACATGGTGGCGGCGTTGTTGATGTTTGACGTCATGATTGTGTTTCCGCTGAGGAAAGGCACAATGTCATCATATCTCACCCAAAACATAGGTTTTTTGGTTGAAGCAATCTCTGGCTCAGCTGTTTCTCCTTCCTCATCTTCCTCTCTGCCATAGTATGATGAGCTTGAGCCGAAGTCTGAGCTTTCGTGAAGCACAGGACATAATGCGGTGACTCTGCTGTGATATGTGGCTGTTTTCTGGTCATAGTAACTGCTTTCCTTAACGTAGTAGCTGAGTACTTGTGATGACGGGATGTCACTGTTGTCTACCTTTATGGTGTTTCCTTGAATCTCGTAGTATATAGCATACTTCTCCAGGAAGTCCTTGAAGTGCATCCTCCTCTCATTCGAGAAGTCTTCACGTTCACTGTAGTATTCGTATACCGGAATCTTTCCGGTGTTGAACAGTCTGAAAAGCAGCGTGAAAAGATTTATCTGATTGCCTTGTGGCTGAACTGGGTAGTACAGCGCCGCATTTTCATCTTTTGTCAAGTCTAATTCCCTGTAAAGGTCTCTTCTCCAGTCTACTTCCTCTGGCACATCTACGGCAGTCGGAAACATCAGTTCTGCTCTGCTGTATGTTTGTGTCTTTGTGTTGTTGTCTGACTTAGCTCTCCTGACAGTGTTTGTCTTCGTGTTTTTGTTGCTCTGGTTCCCCTGCAGCCTGCTCTTTGCTGGTTGCGCTACAGATGCGACGAGTACTGACTGTACGACAGCTAATATCAGTATGGATAATATCTTTTTCATAAAGAAATGGTTTGTCAATTTATGATTACTTCAACAGATGACGGTAGTGTTCTCTGTATGCCGTCAGGTCCTACTGCTTTTATGCGTGATATGTTGAATATCTTTCCTTTATTGAGTGATCTGATTCTTGATATCTGGTTTGGCGTGAATGCTGATGAGTTGCTCACCTCTGGCATCGCATTTCCCATTCTGTCGATAAACACTGTCTCGAATCCAACCACCTTGAATGATATGTTGAGAAGACCGTCGTCAATGGCTGCACCTACCCCTCCAGCAGTAAGAAGTGCTTGTTTGGAAATTCTTCCTCCTTTGAATCGGTCCGTGTTTCCGCTTGCGTCCTTCACCTCAAGATATCCTGTAGGGTCTGGCAGTTTTCTCACATGAAACTCAAACTTTCCCATCTGTTGCTGTCTGCCATCATTGTCTGCTGTCACGGTGAAAACAGCGTCTGCACCTACTTTTGATGGTACTGCTATGTACTGTCCATTACCTTTTTTCGTAAGTGTTCCATTGGTCATGCTCACGTTTATCTTGTTGGCAGGCACTCCAGGTACACTCACGCTGATAGGGTTCTGATAACCGGCGTACAGCATATTCATCAATGTGGCTGATACCGTTGCGGATGGCTCCACCACAGTGTATGGCTGTTCGAACTCTCGTCTTATCTCATCACCATTGCCGTTTCTCATTATTATATAACCCTTAAGGCTGAAGTCACCAATGGAGTTGCAGATTGACTCGTAATGTCCATTGGATGATTTTAATAAGGTGTTGTTGACATATATGTCGGGACGTTGAGTCGTGTCCACTGCCGCCATCACGATGTCTGCGGAGAATGTTCCACCCCTGACAACAGTCTTAGAGTTTGGAATGACAAAAGCGTTGATCTGGTTCACTCTGACATCTTTGACGTCAATGTTTGAAATCAGCTGGTGTAAGATCTGACTCTCTGCATGCTTCACGTCTGTCTGTAACTTTGTGAGCAAGGTCACGGCAGCGACAACCGGCGTGTTTTCAAACATATATTCTTGCCAGTTCTTGCCAATGGTGGATGTTGAGACTGGCACGTCTGTTGACAAGTTGTCACCTATAATCTTGCGCTGAGTACTGTCGTTAATCATCTCAAGTATCTTATTTCTGTAGGAGTCGATGGACTTTTTGAGTTTGTCACCTTTTCCCACTCCAGGAGCCAGCATGACATGTGTCGCAGCTTCAAGATTATCTCTGTTTTTTATGTTTCGGATATCACCGTCATCACCGTCGGCTTTGCGTACTATGTCTTTTTTCAAACTCTCCGCAAAGTTGTAGAGTGAGTCAGACAATGACTTGACCTGCATGGCTTTGTTGTACCATTTTCTGGTTTTCTCTGGATTCTGTTTCATCGCTGACTCCAAAGTGGCATAGATAGCCTCGTTCTGAACGTTTGAGTTGTCCTTTGTGCGGTTGAGTCCCTCGTCTACCAAAGAAAACCCCTTCAGAACGTCTGAGCTGACATTCATAGCCAGCATAGCCATGAGAACCACGTACATGAGGTTAATCATCTTCTGACGTGGTGTTATTTTCTTTTTTGCCATCAGAGTTTAGCTTATTTTCATTTTTAATGCTTCCACCATCTTAGCATATACCTCATTGAGTTCCTGAAGCTGTGCTGCTAATCGTCTGGTCTGCTCGTTCACGTCGTCTATGGTTGCGGACTGTGTGCCAACGCTCTTCAGTTGCAGCTCGTAGAATCTGTTTATTCCTGTGAGTGTTCGGTTCATCGTCTCCATCTCCTCAGAGTCGCGTGTCAGTCGAGCGCTTTGTTCCGCTACCTGCTTCAGTGTTTCTGTCAGCTCTGTCAACTGCTTGACATAAGCTGTTGTAGCATCCTGCATGTCTGGTGTCATGCCTTGGAATTGTGCTGCTTGGATAGCCGGGACAGACACAGACGAGATGTTCTCCGCAAGTTCTGCGGTGTTCACTATCGTCACTGGCGTTGGCGTCGTGCTCTTGTGCTCTTCTCCAGCGTTGTCATTAGAAACAGATGCTGCCATGTTTCCAAGATTAGCTGCCGCATTCGCAAGAGCTGCTGCTGTCTGTTCTGATATTCCAGCACCTCCGGTAGACACATTGTTAGTGTTGGTTGACGCCATGTCAGTCAAAGCCACAGGACCAGCGTTACCTATGTTGGCTGCTGCTCGAGCCAGAGCTTCTGCCGTGTCATCTGTAAATATGGCGTTACGCGCATCTTCAGCAGCGTTGTCCACATCCTCACCTATAGCAGTCTGATGCTCGAAACCAGCGAGGAAAAAGACGATCACCTCAGTACCCATACCGAGGAACAGCATGACGTCCGCTCCTGAGATGTGAGTGAGTTTGAACAAGGCACCAGCTATGACGACTGAAGCGCCCCAACTATATGCGAAGTTAAGGAATGTCTGACCTTTTTGACTGTCCATCCATTTCTGGATACCGGATAATTTATATTTCTTTGCCATAAAACTTATTTTTTATCTTCTTCCTCTGCCTGCTGATCCTACTTGGCTTCTCACACAGCGGAATCCCACATAAGAACGTCCAACATTTTGATACTCACTAGATCTCCAAGCTGATTTGATGTAGCTCTCAGGGTCTTTCCATGAACCACCTCGCACGCTTTTCTTTTTCAGTATGTACGGGTCTTCCTTGGCTGCATTGTATAGAAGGGTAGGATTCATGTCACTCATTGACAATACACCTGCCTCAGTGTATACGTTGCTTGTCCATTCGGCGACATTACCTGCCATGTCATACAAGCCATTACTGTTTGCGCTGTATATACCAGTTCTGGATGTTATGAGATTACCGTCCTTGGTGTAGTTTCCTCTGTCCGGTTTGAAGTTCGCGTAGTAACATCCCTTATCACTGGATACGCTGTTCTGTTCCCAAGGCAACTCGTTTCCGTTCTTGCCTCGCGCCGCGAATTCCCACTCAGCTTCGGTCGGCAGTCTGTAACGCTGAATGAATTTAGCGGAAGGTCCAAGTCCTCTTATCAGAAAGTCTGTTCTCCAGTTGCAGAATGCATTGGCTTGTTCCCAGTTTACGCCAACGACAGGATAATCGTTGTAGTTGGCGTGAGTGAAATACAGTCGCATGTACACCTCATTCTCTGCGTTTTGGAAATCGTTAATCCAACATGTTGTGTCAGGATACACGTTTACGATATACGTGTTTACGAAATCCCAATAACTTGACAATGGTCTTGTTATCGTCTCGCGGTGTATCACGCCGTTGTCATCCACGTAAGCAGTGTCCTTACTTATCATAATCACTTCGTCCGGATTTGTCTGAACGTCAGTGTTGAGGTTGCGCTCAGCTGGGTCCAGTCTGTATTTGCGCTTAGCTGCCATGACATAGTCAAACACCTCATATCTGTAATTTAGTTGTTTGACGTCCAACATCTTCTCTCCCGTAAATGGATGGTAAGTGTAAAGACTTTCGATGGCTCTCTGTTGGTCCTCATCAGGATTACGAGGTATAGCCTTCGACCAGTTGATATGTGGTTTCACCTCATCTCCGTTTTTGTCCGTATTTATCATGTAAGTCTCGTCTCCTCCGTAGTTCGGGTCGGCCAGACGCTCACGTATGATAGAGTCGCGTACCCAGTAAACAAACTGTCTGTACATTGAATTGGTCACCTCTTTCTCGTCCATCCAGAAGGCGTCTACGGATATCTCCCTTGACGGCATGTTCTTTCCCCAAAGTGAGTCAGTCTTGTCTGAACCCATTTTCAGTGATCCTCTTTTGACCAGTACCATACCATAAGGCTGAGGCTCAGTTATAGAAATACCTCCCACTCCTGTAACTTCTCCTCCGGTGGCGTTAGCGCTTCCCATTGAGGAGAAGCATGAGTGTAGTGTTATGGAGAACACTGTGGCGCACACAGCGAAGAATATAAAAAACAGATGTTTATTATTTTTCATTTTGTTTTTAATGTTTTTTCCTTAAAGTTAAAGCCATCTCACAGACTTGTGTCTGTTACGTCCTTTTTTGAACAGGTCTAACTCAGTCTTGTAACCGAAGACTATTTCGTGTGAACCGTTCAGCATTCCAATACCTGACGTGTACATCTGATATGAGTAGCCTAATGATATTCCGTGGAAATCACCTCCAACCATGAATGCTGTGGACGTGCCGGGGCTATAGTTGATACCTCCGTTAAACTGTCTTCCATCATATTCATACACAATCTTACATTGCAAGTCCTTTCTCCATGTCTGAAAGTCTGTCATCAGCAACAAAGAAGGCTTCAGTGTAAGTAACGTGTTTTTTAACTTAATATTGCCTCCGGCCATGAAATAATATGACTGGGGGAACTCAACCTCGTATTTCTCACCTGCTGTGATAGTGGGTCCCATGGCGTGCATCACGGACAAGCCGCTCCAGAATATCTGGCTTGTGTAGTATAGTCCAATGTTTAGGTCAAGAGAGTTGCCGTCTACCGTTGTGGTAGGGAAAGCTGGATCTGTAGTATCCTCAAGGTCTACTTTGGATCCGTCCAGTTTCTCAGTCAGCATTCCCGCGTTAACACCGAAAGCCAGTCGCCCCTCTACACCTATTTTTATATTGTAGGCGTACTGAAGACTTATCTTTGTCGTCGAGAATATACCGGCCTTATCGCTGTAAAGGCTGAGTCCGGCTCCATGTCTCGGACTAAGGAAGTACACGGGTAAGTCTGCCCCCACATACATTGTACCCGGTGCGTCATCGTATCCGACCATCTGCATAGAGTAGGCGGCGGACACGTTGAGTTTGCCATCTGAGCCTGATACTGCAGGATTGAAATACGACTTCAATGACGTGAAGTCGGAAAACTGCACATCAATCTGTGCTCTCGTATCTGACTGTGAGAAAACAAAGAGCACTATTATCGTGAAAATCCTGTTTGTCATATCATATATCAACTGCAAAAATAGCGAATTATTGTAGAATGAGCAAAAAAAAGCCGTGTCTGAAGTCAAAAAGGCAACAAATCGGGTAATGTGATGTCAAATGAGATTAAAACTCAGATGATTTGTTACTTTTTTGTTTTTTAAATGTAATTTTGCGAAGCAATTTATATCTAACTATCAAAATTATGAACAAAATCCAACTAACCGGAAGGAGACTAATGTCTGCATTGGCTCTCATTCTTATTTCTTCCAGCTCCTTCAATGTTAATGCCCAGCGTATCACTGATAAGCTTAACAGAGGATTGGTGGCGGTACCTTCATCCACAAGCGGTAACCTTGTCTCTTGGCGTGTGTTAGGTGAAGAGTATTACGATGTCACCTACAACTTGTATTGTAATGGTTCGAAAATCGCTGAGAATCTTACTGCATCAAACTATAATCACACCTCAGGTACCTCAGCCAGCAAATATCAGGTGGCTGCCGTGGTGCGTGGTGTTGAGCAGGAATTGTCAGATGTTGTCACACGGTGGGAAAACGGTGTGCTCACTATTCCTGTGGCTAATCCGACCGACCGTGACGGGAATGACGTGAGCAGTCATTACGTTCTCAACGATATTTCTTTAGGTGACCTTGATGGTGACGGAATATGTGAGTTTATCGTGAAGCGTAAGTGTGACGCTGCAGCTGATGTGACAAACACCAAGATGTTCCATCAGCTTGACTGCTATGATCATAAGGGAAACAGACTGTGGTGGATTGATCTCGGTCCTAATATGCTCGCCGGTGCGGATGAGCAGTGGGACTGCGTGTGCTTCGACTGGGATAGAGACGGCAAGGCCGAGGTTTTGTTACGTATACAAGATAATGCGTACATCCATCATGCCGACGGAACAACAACGACCATTGGCAGCACAACAGTGGATACTCGATGGAATGGTATTGAGTATACATCCTCAGGTAACGAGTACCTGCTCTATCTCGAGGGTGCTACCGGAAAACCATATCAGATTGGACCTTCATCACATCCAGACTATATGTCATATCCTCTCACCAGAGGACTTGACACAGACTGGGGCTCAGGTATAGTCGGTCACCGCTCCACCAAGCACTACTTCGGTGCTCCATACCTTGATGGACGTAAGGCAAGTATATTCCTCGGACGTGGTTGCTACACTAAGCATAAGATGACAGCTTACGATGTCGACCCTGAGACACATGCTCTTACTCAGCGTTGGTATTGGGAGACCAGCAACTCCAGCAGTCCTTGGTTTGGTAACGGATACCATAACTTTGCCGTGGGTGACGTTGACTGGGATGGTAGAGATGAGATAATATTCGGTTCAATGGTTATCGACGATAACGGTTACGGATTGTCTACTACCGCATATGGACATGGTGACGCTCAGCACTGTTCTGACTTCGACCCATACCGTAAGTACGAGGAACAGTTCGGATGTCTTGAGGAATATAGAGCCAACTACGGATGTAACTATCGTAACGCCGCCACCAGCAAGGTGTACGTGAAGCATAACGCAGACGGTGATGATGGTAGAGCGCTGATGGCTAACTTCACAAACGACTATCCTGGTAGTGTGGGACGAAGCGTGTCATCTTCATGGATAAGCTCTGTCGCTGACAAGTTCGTCTCAGAGCTCAATGGCGACGCCTTTATCAGTTGGGCTGACCTGAACCAGAGAATCTATTGGGATGGTGACCTTCTCGACGAGTATTTCGACAGTCCGGGAACTGAGGGATACGGAGCAATCTACAAGCCAGCCGGTACCGGACGATGGAACTTCCCAGACTCAAAGTGTAACAACTGGTCGAAGAATAACCCGGGTGCGATTGCTGATATCTATGGTGACTGGCGTGAGGAACTTGTGATGAGAAAGAGTGACAACACGGCAATCCTTGTGTATACTACACCTATATATACTAAGTATCGTATTCCTACACTCTGGTCAGACCATCAGTATCGCAACGCTATGGTATGGCAGTCAGTGGGTTATAACCAGCCACCTCACAAGTCTTATTTCCTTGGTGAGCTGGAAGGCATCACTCAGGCTCCTCCTACAAACACTATGACAGGACGTGTGGAGATTGCTGACGGAGGTACTATTACTTCTGTCGACGACCATCTCATCGTGTGTGAGATGAATGACACAAAGATTAACATACAGGACGGTGCGTCTCCATACATGGTGACATTCTACGTTCCTTCATGGGTTCAGGGTACAGCCGCCGGCAACACTACGGTAAAGGCTACACCTATTAACTATGACTATTACACTTGCGAGGTGTCTGGCGGTGCGCTGACAGGTGACATGCGTCTGGTCAAGCAAGGTGACGGTATACTGAAACTGCCGAAGGTCGACATGACATATACGGGAGAGACTAACGTGTGGGCCGGTACGCTGGAGTTCGACGGTACCTTGAAGAAGTCTCCGTTGTGGCTTAACAGATTCTCCGAGCTTAACTCCGACGGTGGTGAGTTCATGAGCGTCAAGGCTGACTACGGCTCAGTGATTCGTCCTGGAGGCGCAGACAATCAAGGTGTCATAACTGTTGACTCAACCCTTGCCTTAGGATTCGGTTCTCGTATTGTACTCGATCTGTACTCTGACGGTCTGAAGTGCGACAAGATCATTGCGGACAAGCTCTCTATCGAGAAAAAGACTGCTTCTGTATGGCAGAAGTACGGACCACAGTATTTGCAGCCTGTCATCGAGGTCGTTGAGCACATGGCAGACGGTGAGTCCACACTTGCCACAGGTGACTATATCATTGGTAAGGTTGGAACGATAAGCGGTTCGTTGGCTAACATAAGAATCGAGGGAGTAACAGAAAACAAAGCTGGTCTGTCTGTTGATGACCAGGGTAACCTCATACTCACGCTCGGTTCAGTGCGTGGCGCCACAGAGATTGTGTGGACCGGTGACGCGTCTACAACATGGGACTTCGCAAACGCACTGAACTTCTACGTCTCTTCAGATGCGAATAAGACACCAGACTATTTCGTCAAGAATGATGTGGTTGATTTCACTGATGAGGCTTCATCCACAACAGTGAATGTCACTGAGGACGTCGCTCCGGATGTGATGAACTTCAACTTCTCATCACCTAATGCATATACTGTTTCCGGTATCGGTTCAATAGTGTCAGGTTCTCTAGTCAAGGAGGGAACTGGTACTGTGACCATCTCTACAGAGAACAGCTACACAGGCGGTAACTACCTGAAGGGCGGAACAGTCAAGGTGTCCGTACTCGCTAATGATAATAAGGCGACAGGTAACCTCGGAGCCATGACAACCAACTCTAACCTTTTCACTATCGAGAACGGCGCAGTGCTTCAGACCACAGCCACAGTGACAAACGGCAGTCCTATACGTTTCATCGGTGAAGAAGGTGGAGTCATCAACAACTCTGCGGACTTCACTCAGAGCAAGTCCTTCTATGGAACAGTGCTCACAAAGAAGGGTAACGGATGGTTGAAGACTTACTCCACTGGCTCTTACCTCGAGAAGATGATCATCGCCGGTGGTACGGTACAGAACAACAGCGGTAACGTGGCAAAGGCTGTTGAGTTCCAAAATGGTACTCTCTATGATAACCAGGCTACCACAAACCCTATCAACGTGCCAAGCGGAAAGACTGGTACTTGGTACCTCGCTAACATCAACAGCGTGACTTTCAGTAATAAGATTACGGGTGAGGGTAAGCT
This sequence comes from uncultured Prevotellaceae bacterium, assembly GCA_937900485.1. Taxonomy (GTDB): domain Bacteria; phylum Bacteroidota; class Bacteroidia; order Bacteroidales; family Bacteroidaceae; genus Minthosoma. Next base: position 4,699 of record CALCEL010000037.1, on the reverse strand, counting down.
GAACATCTACTGCCCAGTGATTTCCGGAAGCGGATGGTATGCCACACGTACTCACGTGTCATGTAACTTCTCTGAGTTCACTGGTACTATCTGTCCTTACGCTGTGACTACTGCTGACGGACGTTTCTCTATGGATACAAGCAACGGACCTGTGAATGGTACATTCAACATTCCTTCCGGCGTCATAGTACAGAACACCGGTAAGACGTTCAAGATGGGACAACTCACTGGTACTGGTACACTCGGCGGATACGCCTCATTCAGCAATAACGGCGGGTCTGGCGCGAACACATGGCAGGCAGGTAACGACGACACTAACTTCACATTCGACGGTCTGATTACGGAGAACTCTTTGTTCGTCAAGACTGGAGACTGTAAGATGACTGTCAATGGAGCATGGACTAACACTGGTTCTGTGAACATCAAGGCGGGTGAGGTACATATAGGTACTAAGGCTTGCCTCGGTACAGGAGCTCTCACGGTTGCTCAGGGTGCCACATTGTCTGGAACTAACGGTACAGGCGTCACGATGACCAACTCATCAGTCACAGTCAACGGTACACTGCAGGTCGGCATCCTTGCCACTTCATACGCCGGATATATGGATTTCGGTGCTAAGAACGTCACATTCGGAGCAGCTTCTAATCTCCTCCTTGGCGTACGCTCTAAGGGAAGCGCCAACACTGAGACACTCAGTGGTGCCGGCATCAAGAATGTGAAGACGCTGAAGTTCAACACTGGCGCCAAGATCACTCTTAACATCTATTCTTCTCTCTTGTCAAACATCGCGGCTGGCGATACGCTCAGACTCTGGTCTGGCGTGACAACGGTGACTGGCGTTCCTACAGTCGTCAGCTCTGTTGAGGGACTGTCATTCGACACTTCAAGAATATCTGAGGGTATCGTGGTTGTTGACGCTAATAGCGAGTACTTCACTGGTATCGACAACATCAGCGCAGATGAAAACGTCACTGTTGACGTAATCAATGCATCTGGTGTTAAGATGGTGACATTCTCATGCAGAAAGAGTGATATCAGCTCTACTTTGTCTGACTATATCGCCGGCAGCGGCTTGTACATACTCAAGGTCAGAACAGAGAATGGTAGAAGCGGAGTCATGAAGATTATGAAATAACTTGTTCGACAATGATGTTTAAGACTATAAATATCTCATTATTGCTTATGGTACTCGGTACCATAAGCATTTTTGCTAAGAAAAAGACTGAGGTGCCAACTGAGGCTGACATGGGTGCCTACATAATGGTCTATCACAAAGACTGCGACCATGGACTGCACATGGCTGTAAGCTATGACTCCTATACATGGCGCTCTCTCAACGATGACAAACCGGTCATCGCTGGTGACACCATCGCGGTGCAGAAAGGTATACGTGACCCGCATATTTTCAGAGGACCGGACGGCGCCTTTTATCTAGCCATGACTGACCTGCATATTTTCGCACAGCGTGAGTCTGCAGACAGAGCCGGATATAAGAATGCTCCAGCCTACAGAACGACAGAGTGGGAGCGTGACGGAAGAAAGTACGGATGGGGTAACAACCGCGGACTGGTGTTGATGAAGTCGTTCGACTTGATCAATTGGACACGTACCAACCTTGATTTCTCAGCACTCAAGTGTCCTACCGGCATCACCGATATTCATGGAAAAGCGATTCCTTGGAGTGAGGTGGGATGTGTCTGGGCACCAGAGACTGTCTACGACTATGAGGCAGGACATCTTCTCGTTCATTTCACTATACGTATGAAGACAGGAGTCAACATGATTTACTACGTGTATATGAATGACGACTTCACGCAGATGCTCACTGAGCCAAAGCTCCTTTTCGAGGCTCCAATGAATGAGAATGGATGTCCGCGTTACACTGTCATCGACTCTGACATTATCAAGGTGGGCGATAAGTATCATCTCTTTTATGTCTCTCATGAGAGAACAGCCACTGTCAAGCATGCCACGAGTGTCCGACTCACTGGTCCTTATGTGCAGGATGACCTGTATGACGATGGGGAGAAACAGGGACATGAGGCGCCAAACTGCTGGAAGAGACTCAATCAGGACAAGTATGTCATCATGTTCGATAACTACAGCAGGAGACCTCATAATTTCGGATTCGTGGAGACTACTGATTTCAAGACTTTTAATATGATCGGATATTTTGACGAGGAGAACAGTCCGATGAAACGCGAGAATTTCTCTGAGCAGAAGCATGCCGCTGTGGCACCTCTTACTGTCAAGGAGGCACAGAGTCTTGAGAAGTATTGGAAGAAACAGACGAAGAAAAACAAGAAATGATATGTGTTGCGGATGCGAGATGTGTCCCATCTCTTATGGGTAGCTCTCGTTTAGTCCGCACCTGTCGTTTTGGGTCATTATGACCAGTGTCACCGTGAGTGTCTGTACACCCTATATATAATATAACACTACATGTTTTAAGATAAGAAGATATGACGGTGCCGCGCACCGGTCTTTATGGTCTTCGTGCCTTTCGGAATGATGTCATGGACAATCTCTTTCAGAGTATTCCCTTACGTCGACCACCTCTTGTCTAACTCACACGTCACCCGTTCCGCACGTCACTGTTAAAGGTGTTTATTCTCCTTTTTCTTGGTGGTCGAGTGGTTTCGATTGTATTTGATAAAAAAAGCAAATTTCCAAGTTCTCGTTGGGCGAAAGCCACACCACGAATGCGATGGGAGATTTGCTTTTTCTTTTTAATGTCTCATGTGATGCGTGAGACTTATTTGCTTCTGAAAACAGGTGGAATAAAGGACAATTTGCAGTGTAACCAAATTCCCTATGCCTATTTTTAGTTAAAATCAGGTTAACTTTCTGATAATCCTATAGTAAGATGTTTAAAAATCTTATATCTGTTTTTTGAAATTCTTAGGTTAGGATATAGTGTACAAACAGGTCTGCAGTTTTCAAAATCCTAACCTGAACTTTTCAACGTCCTAACCTGAGATTTTCAGACGCCGAATAAGCTATGGTAAATCTTCAGAAGTCATTTTATCGCTGACTGACATCAACGGAAAAAGAGGAGTTTCGGACAGTGAAAAATGTGCGAAATGGTAAGGTGATTTCGTACGTCCATTATCATTCATGATGCTCCTTTCCGACGTGTTACATCTAATGATGATGGAGACGACTCCGTTTGCTTATCCTTAACGAATTACACTAATCCTTGGTTGTTATAGTACGAATAACAGATGATTGACGGTTGTGGTGGCATTGTTAAGTATCATGGGACGTAATAACTCGTCACGCATCACCTCTCACGTGTGTCACATATTGTGTGTGAGTTGTTCTTTTTATGTAATAATAATCTTGTTTTGTTAGTGATAATGTTATGATTTGATAGACAGTGATGCGGGACCTTTGTTGTGATATCTATACTTTTTTATGGTTACGTGCTGATTAAAAACGATTAAACCGAGTGTGAAATTATACTCATTTTATGGTATGTCTGAGTACTATAAAAATGGTAAATTTAATTTTCTCTATTGACTGCTTTTAAAATTCTTTATAGCTTTGCGACGTGAAAAGATTGGTGTTGTAGATTTCGTTAACATTGAAAATATATGAAAAGGATTGTTTTTTTTGCTATATTTATGTCTCTCTCGCTGTGTGACTCATATTCTGTATTGAACGCAGAAAATCCTCCCGGCAATGAGGAGAAGGCTGCCAGGTCTTATTATGTCAGATGTCCTCGTTTCGTGCGTCCGATGATGGAGAAATGGATTGAGGAATACTCAACATTGCGTCCTGATGTTAAGATTTGTCTCGCAAAGAGATGTGCCAAGTCAGAGATTGACATGAACGTGGTTCTCAGACGTTCTAACATTGACGGATATGAGGTGATGTATTTCGGTGACTACTGCATTCTTCCAGTGACGAAGAAAAACTCGTTCGCCGACAAGAAGTTGTCGGGCAAGACGATGGGCAGGAAGCGCCTGAAGAAATTGTTCTTCACAAAGAATGAGGAGGACTACGTCGATGAGTATGAGCGCGAGGAGTACAGGAAGATTCCTTATGTGGTATACAGCAGTAATGACACAGCCTCTGTCTCTGGCTCTTTCGCCACATTCTTCGATGAGCCGTTATGTAATCTGAGAGGCAAGAGAGTGTCTGGTGACGATGCTTTTCTCAATAACGCCGTGGTCAACGATACTCTGGGCGTGACGTTCAACGCCATCCCTAACATCTTTGACATTAAGACAAGACGAGTCAGGGATGGATTGTCATTGTTACGTGTGGACACTGAGGGACTGTCGGGCTATGAGATAACGAACAACACGACAATCGATGAGATGATTGACGTGTTGGAACAGGAAAAGACAGAGACGATACCCGTTTCCCGAATAGGTATAACATTCAGTCAGGACGATGAGGACGTGAAGGATTTCCTGCGTTGGATCATAACGTCGGGTGTGACTTACAATCATCATTACGGTTTTCTGAACCTTGACTCTCAGACTATGGAGCGTCAGGCTGATAAGGTTAGATTGTTATAGTAAACGACATAAATAATTTCTAAATATATTTGGCCAGTTCGGAATAATTTGTTAAATTTGCACCCAAAAAGGTGCTATATGAGGAGAAAAGTATTTTGTCGTGATATCGAAACGTTGAAGGCTGAAGGTAGAGAGATTATGGATTCCACCATAGATTCTCGGTATTACAA
>CALCEL010000036.1 GCA_937900485.1 uncultured Prevotellaceae bacterium | reverse complement strand
CTGCGAGCCGGCGCCCTGCCGCTGATTCTTCCTCCTTTCTTTGAGACGGAGTGCCTCGGAGACATACTCGACCAAGTGGACGGCATCGTGTTTTCCGGAGGAGGAGACATTAACCCGTTACTGCTTGGGGAGGAGCCGCTGCGTGAGTTGCACAGCGTGACACCAGAGAGGGACATGCAGGAGCTGCTGCTAGCTAAGCTGGCGTATGACAGGCAGATACCTATGCTCGGAATATGCAAAGGCATACAGATCATCAACTTCGCCCTCGGGGGCACATTATACCAGGACATCAACAGTCAGGTGAGGGATGATAATGGCGACAAAGCACATATCATCAAGCACTCACAGGACATGGACAGATGCTACCCTTCTCACTCCGTGACAGTCGAGAAGGAGAGCATACTGCATAAATTGTTCTCCGACGTCAACAGGTACGCAAATGCCGACTCTTTCCGCAAGAACGACACTCTCCACGTGAACTCTTTCCACCATCAGGCATGTAAGGATGTAGCGCCATGTCTAAGAGTAGCCGCCAAGGCGTCAGACGGAGTGATAGAGGCAGTGGAGAGCAACGAGCATAAGAGCATCCTGGGAGTGCAGTGGCATCCGGAGACCTTCACACTGAAGAATGATGACTGCATGATGCCTATATTCAGATGGCTGGCAGACGAGGCGGCGGAGTTCAAGAAAGCCAAAGGGCTGCATCAGAATATGATAACGCTTGACTCTCACTGTGACACGCCTATGTTTTTCAACCAAAACATAGACTTCGCGTCACGTGACCCGAGAATACTCGTCGACCTGCACAAGATGACGGAAGGACATCTAGACGCCTCCATCATGGTGGCTTATCTTCAGCAGAACGACAGAGACGACGAGAGTCTCACAGCAGCCACTGCGAAAGCGAACAGGATTCTGACGCAAATAGAGAAAATGGTCAATGACAACTGCGGGGCAGTGTCTCTGGCATACACGCCGGATGACCTGCTCAGAAATAAACGCGAGAGGAAAAAGTCCATCATGTTGGGTATAGAGAACGGTTACGCCATCGGTAAGGACATCTCCAATGTCGAGGCTTTCAGAAAACGAGGCGTGGTGTACATGACTCTATGCCACAACGGAGACAATGATATCTGTGACTCGGCGAGACATAGGGTGAACACCTGCAAACCGCTCGACAGCAGTCTCGACAACGGCAACCCGCGCGGAGAGCACGGAGGAGTGTCAGCATTCGGAGAGAAGGTGATAAGGGAGATGAACAGAGTGGGAATGATGGTAGACCTGAGTCACGCCAGCGAGGAGAGTTTCTACGACGCGATAAGGATCAGCGAGAAGCCTATAGTGTGCAGCCACTCGTCAGCCAGAGCACTGTGCGACCACCCTCGCAACCTCACTGACAACCAGATGAAAGCGTTGGCGGACGCGGGCGGAGTGGCACAGGTGACATTCTACAACGGATTCCTGAAGAAAGAAGGACAGGCAACCATCATTGACGCTGTGGAGCATCTCAACCACATGGTGAACATCATGGGCATAGAACATGTCGGCATAGGCACAGACTTCGACGGCGACGGAGGCGTTCCCGGACTGGCAAGCGCCAGCGAGCTGATTAACTTCACAAGGATGTTGCTGAGAGAACGTTACACGGAAAAACAAATCGAGATGATATGGGGAGGCAACTTCCTGAGAGTAATGAGAGAAATACAAAACGTGTGACGGCATGACAGAAAAAAATGCTAATAATTCATAAAAGAGCAATATTTATTTATAAAATTCATTAAAAAAAATATATGCTGTTTCTTATAGAGAAAATTGTTTGTAATTTTGCAAAATATTGTGACAAATCGTGTAATAACTGATAATGAAAAATATATATAGAATATTTTCGCCAATCCTGTTGGCGTCTGTTGCTTTCGTTTCATGTATATCTGATTCTGAAACGTCAACATCACCGGAATGTGCAATAGTATCATTCGCCGTATCAGACATAGAAAGCTCTGTCACCGTCAAGAAGTCAGACGGCATGGACACGATTGTCACACGTACTCTGTCAAGCAGTGACATATATTTCAACATAGACCAGAACAATGGACTGATATACTCCGTGGACTCTCTGCCGAAATGGACTGACCTAACAAAGGTGGTTCCAACATTCTCAAGCTATGGTAATGTGTACGGACAGACAAACATCGCCAACAGCGACTCCACATACTACTACATCACAAGCGGAAGCGACTCCATCGACTTCTCTTCCCCTCTCAAGGTGGTGGCGATATCCACGGACGGTCTGTCTTTTAAACATTACACCATCGACATTCGCAAGAAAACGTACAACTCCGACACTCTGGAGTGGAAGGCGTATAGCACTAACTATAACTTCGGCAACGACAACAGACTGCTGAGCCTCAACGACAAGGCTTACATGTTCTTCCAGGATGAGCTGGGACAAAACCGCGTCGCCACGTCAACCGAAGGCACGACATGGGATATTAAGGACACGATATGCGTGGACTACAGCAGTGCGCTCGTCTTCGGCGATAAGTTCTACGCCCTGAGCACAGATAGCTGCCTTTACACGTCTGACGACGCCACGACATGGAGCAAAGTGTCAGAGAAGAGACTGG
>CALCEL010000035.1 GCA_937900485.1 uncultured Prevotellaceae bacterium | reverse complement strand
TAGGATTTTTAAATTCTCAGACCTGCGTATAGACTACAACCTAACCTGAGAATTTCAAAAAAGAGACACAAGGTTTTTAAATACATTGTAATAAGATTATCAACAAGTTAACCTGTTTTAGCAAAAAAAACAGGGATAAGCAATTTGGTTACACCACAAATTATCCATTATTCCTCTCCTAACACTTGATTCACATCAAGGTCCATAATATCTGTTGTCCACAAACTATGAGAGCCTGAAATCAACTCTTGTTATTTGTGACATAAGTATGGGGAATACGAATCCTGTACTTGAGAAACACAAATCTCAGACACATAAAAACAAACAAACACATAACATGAGGTATCCCTTCCACATTTTAAATTATATGAATAAGACATATAAACAAGAACATCAATCCAACATAAAATACAGAGTAAAGAATCAGTTCACCATGTACTATGCGTATAGCAAGACAAAACACAAGACAAAAGAGAAGACAGAAACATCAAAAACCTCCGGAAAAGCAGACGCAAAAAGTAGAATATGTACATTTTACAACAATTTAGCCACTATTAAGAGCATAAATAAGTGTCAAAAAGACACTTTATGTTATAAAACATATTTTTAAAAAGACTATTGCACATTAAAATAACGAAATTTGAGGCAAAATTTGGACTAATATTTTTATATCTAACCTAAATTATGAAGAAATATTCAAAATTGTTATTGGGAAGTGCCGCAGCCACGGCTTTTCTCTGCGCATGTACAGGAGGTAGTCAGACCGTCAACGAACTGACCGCGTCAGGTATAAACCCTGCTGATTATGACACGACGATAGCCGTTGCCTACGACTACGAGTCAGGTAAATTCGTACCCGACACAGTGAATGCGAAGGAAGTGAAACTCTACACTCTCACCAACAAGAACGGAATGGAGGTTTGTATCACCAACTTCGGAGGACGTATCGTGAGCATCATGGTGCCAAACAAAGACGGCAAACTGGTGGATGTCGCTTGCGGTTTCGACAAGGTAGAGAACTATTTCCCATGGAATTTTGAGACAGACTTCGGTTGCTCCGTCGGCCGTTACGCCAACAGAATCGACGGAGGTCAGTTCGTGCTTGACGGCGACACTGTTCGTCTTGACAAAAACAATAACGGATACCACTCTTTACACGGAGGTTACACAGGATGGCAGTATCAGGTGTATGACGTGATTGAGTGCTCTGAGCAGTCCATCACCATCAAGCGCATCTCACCTGACGGTGACAACAATTTCCCTGGCAACGTGGACGCCATCGTCAAGTTTGAGCTGACAGACAATAATGAGATTGTGATTAACTACGACGCCACAACGGACAAGTCGACAGTGATCAACATGACCAACCACACATACTTCAATTTGTCTGGTGACATGAACAACACCATCGACGAGTCTATCCTGCAGGTTAACGCCAGCTACTACACACCGGCAGATGACACATACATGCCTACAGGAGAGATCCGCAGCGTTGAGGGAACAGTGTTCGACTTCCGCACTCCAAAGGCTATCGGAACAGATTTCAACAAGGGAGACAAAGAGATTGAGAACGCCGGTGGAGGTTATGACCACAACTGGGTTCTTGACACTAAGGGTGACGAGACAAAGGTTTGTGCCACCATGACCGACCCGCGCTCAGGCATCAAGTTGGAGATGTACACTAACGAGCCAGGAGTACAGTGTTACACAGCTAACTTCCAGGACGGCACACGTCCTGGCAAGGGCGGAATAATGTATCAGAAGCATTGCGCCATCTGTCTTGAGTCACAGAAATTCCCAGACTCTCCAAACAAATATAAGATGGAAGGCTGGGAGCTATCTAATTCCATCGTCACTCCAGAGAAGCCATACCACTCATATGTGAAGTATGCTTTCAGCATTGACAAATAATCTTCAAAATCTTAATATTAACTTAATTAATCTATTGAATCAAAAACAATGAATTGGAATTCACATGAATTTATCTGGCTTGACTGGACAGTCCTCGCCGTTGGTATCCTCGGTGTGGTTTGGGCTGTTTGGCGCGCTATCGTAAAAGATAAGAAGGCCCAGCAAGGAGAAGACTCTTCTGCTTACCTCTTCGGTAAGGGTGAGCCTTGGTACGTAATCGGTATGGCCATTTTCGCCGCCAACATTGGTTCTGAGCACCTTGTAGGTCTTGCGGGAACAGGAGCGAAATCAGGTGTCGGTATGGCACACTGGGAGATGCAGGGATGGATGATCCTCATTCTCGGTTGGCTGTTCGTGCCTTTCTATCAGCTCATGATTAACAAAATGGGTAAGATCATCACAATGCCTGACTTCCTCAAGTTCCGCTACACACAGCGCACTGGATCATGGCTCTCAATCATCACACTCGTGGCTTACATCCTCACTAAGGTGAGTGTCACTGCACTCACAGGAGGTATATTCTTCAAATATCTATGGGGACTCAACTTCTGGGTAGGCGCTATCGGTCTTATCCTTATCACAGCCGTATTCACTGTCTTCGGTGGTATGAAAGGTGTGATGACATTGTCAACAATACAGACTCCTATTCTTATCATCGGTTCTTTCCTCGTGCTCTTCCTTGGCCTCGCCACTCTCGGCAACGGTAACATCGCTTGTGGATGGACAGAGATGATGTCTTACTGCAGCCAGCTCAATAACGGATACGGAACAACACACATGTTCCACTGGGAAGAGGGCGACTCTATGTATCAGGAGTATCCTGGCTTCGTAGTGTTCATTGGAGCATCAATCATCGGATTCTGGTACTGGTGTACAGACCAGCACATCGTTCAGCGTGTCCTCGGTCAAGTTCCCGGTGAGGACAACGCAGAGGTTATGAAACGCGCTCGTCGCGGTACAATAGCTGCCGGTTTCTTCAAGGTTCTTCCTTGTTTCATGTTCCTGATTCCTGGTATGATAGCTGCCGCTCTCGCACAAAAAGGCGCTTTCCAGATGGAAGAGACAGACGCCGCTTTCGCCATCATGGTTCAGCAGGTTCTGCCTGCCGGCGTGAAAGGTATCGTGACAATCGGATTCATCTGCGCTCTCGTGGCTTCTTTGGCTGCGTTCTTCAATAGCTGCGCTACCCTTTTCACTGAGGACTTCTACAAGCCAATCAAGAAGGGTATGACTGAGGAGCACTACGTGTTCGTAGGACGTGTGGCTACCGTTGTTGTCGTAATCCTTGGCTTCGCTTGGCTTCCTATTATGATGGGAATGGACACACTGTACAACTACCTCCAGGGAATACAGTCTCTGCTGGCACCAGCCATGGTTGTTGTGTTCGCATGCGGCATCCTCAGTAAGAAAGTCACACCAAAGGCCGGTGAGTATACTATGATATTCGGGTTCCTGATCGGTATGCTCCGTCTCGTCACTAACGTCTTGACGGACACTGGTAAGGCTCAGATGGACGGCGCAATATGGGACGCCACAGCATGGTTCTGGCAGACAAACTGGCTCGTGTTCGAGTGCTGGCTGCTTGTCTTCCTCCTAGTATTCATCTATGCCGTGTCATTCTTCACTCCTGCTCCAACACAGCAGCAGATCGAGGCTATCACGTTCACACAAGACTTCAAGAAGTCAATCAAGGAGAGCTGGGGCACATTCGACATCGTGGGTACACTCGTTGTCGTAGGTCTCTGCGCTTGTTTCTACGCTTACTTCTGGTAATCATAAACACTTTGTTTTTCGTTCCAGGTTTCCGCCTGGAACGGAAAACAAAGTTTCAACAAACTTCTTACTGAATACTCAATTAAAATAAAATGACAAACTATTCATCATATCCACGATTCCTGGTCTCTGTAGACTGTGTCATCTTCGGATTTCAGGATGGAAAACTGAAGGTCTTGATACATAACAGACCGTATGAACCTGGACTTGGTGAGCAATCTCTGATAGGTGGATTCGTACAAAGAGACGAGAACCTAGAAAACTCCACATTGAGAATCCTAAAAGAATTCACAGGATTGGATAATGTGTATATACGCCAGCTTGCAGCCTTTGGCGAAGTTGAGCGAGACCCGGGAGAACGAGTAATATCTATAGTATATTACGTCCTGATAAACCTGGAGGAATACGACGAGCAACTGACCAAGCAACACGATGCCAGATGGGTTGACGTCGACGAATTGCCGAAATTGTGTTTTGACCACAATGAAATGGTGAACAAAGCGAGAAAAGAATTGGGAGAGGATATAAAGAACACACCAGTGGCAAGCAAACTGCTGCCGCGTTATTTCACCCTCACCCAACTGCAGTCCCTACACGAAAGTATACAGGGACAAACGATTGACAAGAGAAATTTCAGAAGGTCAATCTCTGATAAGGATTATCTTCACGCCACCGACATGATTGACAAAGTAATGTCACGAAGAGGGGCTACATTATATGAGTTTAAGTTATAAAAAATATTAGAACTATGTTAGAAGAATTAAAGGAAAAAGTATTCAAGGCAAATCTTGACCTTGTAAAGCAGGGACTCGTGATTTTCACATGGGGAAACGTCTCTGGTATAGACAGAGAGAAAGGACTCGTGGTCATCAAGCCATCAGGAGTAGACTATGACACGATGAAAGCGTCAGACATGGTTGTCGTTGACTTGAATACGGGAAAAGTGGTCGAAGGTGACCTCAACCCGTCATCTGACACACCTACTCACCTTGTGCTTTACAAAGCGTTCCCGAATATCCAAGGTGTGGTTCACACACACTCAACATACGCCACTGCTTTCGCTCAGGCAGGAAAGGATATTCCAAATATAGGAACTACTCACGCCGATTACTTCTACAAAGACATACCTTGCACTCGGGACATGACTAAAGCTGAGGTCGAAGGAAATTATGAGCTGGAGACAGGTAATGTCATCGTTGACGAAATCCTCAACATTCGTAAAATCAATCCGGACCACACACCTGCGGTTCTCGTGAAGAACCACGGCCCTTTCTCTTGGGGAACATCTCCAGACAACGCTGTCTACAACGCGAAAGTGATGGAACAGTGCGCTAAAATGGCGTTCGTCTCATTCTCTGTAAACCCTGAGACAACAATGAATTCTCTTCTCGTGGAGAAGCATTACAACAGAAAGCACGGACCTAACGCATACTACGGACAGAAGGGACAGAAGCATTAAGAAACTGACGTTTCTCACATCACCTTCGGGCAGATGAAATGACTACAATACTTTAATAATAATATTTACTAACAATTAAAAATCAAAAATTATGGCATTCGAAAATCTTGAGCTTTGGTGGGTAACCGGAGCACAGCTTCTTTATGGAGGCGAGACTGTAAAAATCGTTGACGGTCACTCTAAAGAGATGGTTGACGGTTTGAATAACAGCGGCATCATCCCAATCAAGGTTGTATATAAGGGCACAGCAAACTCTTCAAATGAGGTAGAAGCTGTGATGAAGGCAGCAAATAACGACGCTAAGTGTGCTGGTATCATCACATGGATGCACACATTCTCTCCTGCTAAGATGTGGATCAAGGGTCTTCAGGCTCTCCAGAAACCTCTCCTCCACTTCCACACTCAGTACAACGCTGAGATTCCATGGGAGACAATGAACATGGACTTCATGAACCTCAACCAGTCTGCTCACGGTGATATCGAGTTCGGACACATCTGCAGCCGTATGCGTGTTCCACGTAAGGTTGTCGTTGGCTACTGGAAGAGCAAAGAGGCTCAGGAGAAAATCGCCGTTTGGGCACGTGTGGCTGCCGGTGTGGCAGACGCTCACAACGTACGCTGCTTGATGTTCGGTATGAACATGAACAACGTGGCAGTTACTGACGGTGACCGCGTAGAGTTCGAGCAGAGACTGGGCTACCACGTAGACTACTACCCAGTATCATCTCTCATGGAGTATTTCAAGAAGGTTACTGACGCTGAGGCAGACGCACTCGTTGAGGAGTATAAGAAGTCTTACACTATCAAGATTGACGAGTCTGGTGAGGCTGTATACTGGGAGAAAGTGAAAAATGCAGCTAAGGCTGAGATTGCTCTCCGCCGTGTGCTCAAGGATGAGGGCGCTACAGCTTTCACAACTAACTTCGACGACCTCGGTGACGCTAACATCGACGATCCAAACTTCGTAGGATTTGACCAGATCCCTGGTCTCGCATCACAGCGACTCATGGCTGAGGGTTATGGTTTCGGTGCCGAGGGTGACTGGAAGACAGCTTGTCTCTATCGCACACTCTGGGTAATGAACCAGGGTCTTGAGAAGGGATGCTCATTCCTCGAGGACTACACTCTTAACTTCGCTTCTGACTGCACATCAAGCCTCCAGAGCCACATGCTTGAGGTTTGTCCGCTCATCGCTGTCGACAAACCAACTCTCGAGGTTCACTTCCTCGGTATCGGTATCCGTAAGCAGCAGACTGCTCGTCTCGTCTTCACTTCAAAGACTGGATTCGGTATCAAGGCTACTATCGTAGACCTCGGCAACCGCTTCCGTCTCATCACAAGTGAGGTTGAGTGCATCAAGCCAAAACCAATGCCAAACCTCCCTGTAGCTTCTGCTCTCTGGGTTCCACAGCCAACATTCGAGATCGGAGCTGGAGCATGGATTCTCGCTGGTGGTACTCACCACAGCGCATTCTCATACGACATCACTGCTGAGTATTGGGAGGATTTCGCAGAGATTACTGGTATGGAGTTCGTCAACATCGACAAGAACACAACTATCAGCAATTTCAAGGCACAGCTTCGCAACAACGAGGTTTACTTCATGCTTAACAAGGCGTTGCAATAATTGACAATCATTACTGATAATTGATAATTGGATGATGGATAAAACCATTCTCCAATTTCAATTATCTTTCAAGAGCTTGTTATAATCACAGAATAATCAATTAATTGCAAAAGAACATGACAGCAAAAGAAACCATAAAATCAGGAAAGGCAATCCTCGGAATAGAGTTTGGCTCAACACGAATAAAGGCTGTTCTCATCGACCAGGAGCACAAACCCATAGCACAGGGCAGTCATACTTGGGAGAACCAGTTAGTGGACGGCCTTTGGACATACAGCACAGAGGCTATCTGGTATGGACTGCAGGACTGCTACGCTAATCTCAGAAAAAATGTCAATGAGCAGTACGACTTGGAGATCGAGACTCTCGGTGCTATCGGTATCAGTGCAATGATGCACGGATATATGCCATTCAAGGGAAATGACATCCTCGTTCCTTTCCGTACTTGGCGTAACACAAATACAGGCAAGGCCGCAGCTGAATTGTCTAAGTTATTCAACTATAATATTCCACTCCGTTGGAGTATCTCACACATCTACCAGGCTATACTCGATAATGAGGAGCACGTGAAGGATATTGACTTCCTCACTACCCTCGCCGGATATATCCACTGGCAGATAACTGGCAAGAAGGTTCTTGGTGTCGGTGACGCTTCAGGTATGATACCTGTGGATCCTGCGACAAAGACTTACGATGCCACTATGGTGGAAAAATTTGACAAGCTTGTCGCTCCAAAGGGATTCGGTTGGAAACTCCTTGACATTCTTCCTGAGGTGCTCGTCGCAGGTGAGAACGCAGGTTTCCTCACACCAGAGGGAGCACTCAAGCTCGATGTGTCTGGCCACCTGAAGGCAGGTATTCCTGTTTGTCCTCCAGAAGGTGACGCAGGTACAGGTATGGCTGCCACTAATGCCGTCAAGGTACGCACAGGTAATGTGAGCGCCGGCACATCATCTTTCTCAATGATTGTTCTTGAGAAACCCCTCTCACAGCCTTACGAGACAATCGATATGGTGACAACTCCTGACGGCTCACTCGTGGCTATGGTTCACTGTAATAACTGTACATCAGACATCAACGCATGGGCTGGTATCTTCAAGGAGTATGCTGAGATTCTCGGTGTTAAGCAAGACACATTCACTCTCTACTGCAACATTTTCAACGCTGCACTCAAAGGTGACGCAGACTGTGGCGGCCTGATGTCATACAACTATGTGTCTGGTGAACCTGTGACAGGATTGTCTGACGGACGTCCACTCTTCGTACGTTCTGCCAACGACAAGTTCAACCTCGCTAACTTCATGCGCGCTAATCTCTACGGAGCTATCAGCGTCCTTAAAGTTGGTAACGACATCCTGCTTAAGAAGGAAAAGATTAAGGTTGACCGTATCACTGGACATGGTGGTTACTTCACTACTCCAAAAGTAGGTCAGAAGATGTTGGCCGCAGCACTCAACTCACCAATATCAGTGATGGAGACTGCAGGAGAAGGCGGAGCTTGGGGTATAGCACTCCTCGCATCTTTCGTTGTTAACAACGACAAGAAGCTCAACCTCGCAGATTGGCTCGACCAAGTTGTGTTCGCAGGCAACGAGGGTACATCAGTAGACCCAGACCCAGAGGATGTTGAGGGATTCAACAAATACCTTGAGAACTACAACGCTTGTCTTCCTATCGAGCAGGCCGCTGTAGACAACAAGAAATAATAACTGAATTAGGAATTAGGGCAAAAATACCGAATTGCTTGACGCAATTTCGCTACAATCTTATATCTATCTGAAAATCATACGTTAGATACCAGATTGGAATATTTTTGGTCTTACATTCCTAATTCGCAATTTTAAAAATATTTATGGCAAATTCAATTAGTGTTTTGAATCATGCGGCAGACAACATAAGAATCCTCGCCGCAAGTGCAGTTGAGAAGGCAAAGTCAGGCCACCCAGGTGGTGCGATGGGCGGTGCCGATTTCATAAATGTATTATATTCTGAGTATCTCAATTACGACCCAAAGAATCCATCATGGGTAGGTCGTGACCGTTTCTTCCTCGACCCAGGTCACATGGCTCCGATGCTTTACTCACAGTTGTGCCTTATCGGCAAATTCAGCCTTGACGAGCTGGCTCAGCTTCGTCAGTGGGGCTCTCCAACAACTGGACACCCAGAATTTGAGATTGCCAGAGGTATTGAAAACACGTCTGGTCCTCTTGGTCAGGGTCACGTGTTCGCCATTGGTGCAGCGATAGCAGCAAAATTCCTCGCAGCTCACACAGGCAACCCTACATTTGAGAAGGAGACAATTTACGCATATATCTCTGATGGAGGTATTCAGGAAGAGATCTCACAGGGTGGAGCTCGCATTGCTGCCACGCTTGGTCTTGATAACCTTATCATGTTCTATGACTCTAATGACATTCAGCTGTCTACAGAGACTAAGGACGTCATGACAGAGGACACAGCCGCTAAGTACCGCGCTCTCGGTTGGGAAGTCATTGAGATTGTCGGTAATGATGCCGCACAGATTCGCACAGCACTTGACGCAGCCAAGAAGGTTCAGGGCAAACCAACCCTCATCATCGGTAAGTGTATCATGGGTAAGGGTGCCCTGAAGGAAGACGGTTCATCATACGAGGCAAACTGCAAGACTCACGGTGCCCCACTCGGAGGCGAGGCATACAAGAACACCATCAAGAACCTTGGCGGTGATCCTGAGAACCCATTCGTGATTTTCGACGATGTTAAAGAGCTTTACGCAAACCGCGCTAAGGAGCTTGAGACTATCGTGTCAGCACGCTATGCTGAGGAGCAGGCTTGGGCTTCCGCCAATCCAGACAAGGCAGCACAGCTTAAGGACTGGTTCGACGGCAAGGCTCCAAAGATTGACTGGAGCAAGTGTGTACAGAAGGACAACGACGCCACTCGTTCCGCATCAGCAGCATGTCTGTCAGTTCTCGCAGAGCAAGTACCAAACATGATATGCGCTTCTGCTGACCTCTCAAACTCAGACAAGACAGACGGCTTCTTGAAGAAGACACACTCATTCACTGCAGGTGACTTCTCCGGAGCATTCTTTCAGGCTGGTGTGGCAGAGCTCACTATGGCATGTTGCTGTATAGGTATGGCACTTCATGGTGGTGTGATTCCTGCGTGCGGTACCTTCTTCGTATTCTCAGACTACATGAAGCCAGCTGTGCGTATGGCAGCCCTCATGGAGCTTCCTGTCAAGTTTATCTGGACACATGACGCATTCCGTGTAGGTGAGGACGGACCAACTCACGAACCAGTTGAGCAGGAGGCACAGATTCGTCTTATGGAGAAGCTTCACAATCATCATGGCAAACCATCAACTCTCGTTCTCCGTCCAGCAGACGCCAAGGAGACTACAGAGGCATGGAAACTCGCCATGGACAACATGTCCACTCCTACAGCACTCATACTCTCACGTCAGAACATCAACAATCTCCCAGAAGGAAACGACTACAGCCTTGTTTCCAAGGGAGGATATGTGGTAGCTGGTTCAGACGAGAACCCAGACGTGATTCTCGTAGCCACAGGTTCTGAGGTGTCAACACTCGTAGCTGGTGCAGAGTTACTCCGCAAGGACGGCAAGAAGGTGCGCATCGTGTCTGTACCATCTGAGGGACTTTTCCGCGAGCAGTCTAAGGAGTATCAGGATTCCGTACTTCCTGCAGGTGTGAAGAAGTTCGGTATGACAGCAGGTCTTCCAGTCAACCTTCTCGGCCTTGTTCCAGCGTCAGAGGGTACAATTTGGGGTCTTGAGTCATTCGGTTTCTCTGCTCCATACAAAGTATTGGACGAGAAGCTTGGTTACACAGCACAGAATGTTTATGAGCAGGTAAATAAACTGTTCTGATAACCATTCACACATATTTGGGAATTAGTAGAATAAACATCACTCAATAGAGTCTTGTTTATCATACTAATTCCCTTAGTATATTATTGACATATTACACATTCCATATATAACAACGACAGATAATGGAAATAAAGACAATAGGATTGGCATCAGACCATGCCGCTTTTCCGCTAAAGCAATTCGTCAAGAAGTACCTGGATGAGAAGGGTTTTCAATATAAGGACTACGGAACATACACAGAAGAGTCATGCAACTACGCCACTTACGGACATGCCTTGGCGGAAGGAATTGAGAAAGGTGAGGTTTACCCGGGCATTGCCATGTGCGGTTCAGGTGAAGGCATATCAATGACACTGAACAAACACCAATCCATCCGCGCCGGACTGGTATGGGAGCCCGAGATAGCACATCTCATCAAAGAGCACAACAACGCCAACGTCATTGTATTTCCAGGACGCTTCATCAGTGAGGACACATGCCGTCAGTGTCTCGATGAGTTCTTCAGCACCGAATTCGCCGGCGGACGCCATCAACAACGCATAGAAGACATCCCATGCAAAAAATGACAACCATACCAAACCCGTGTTATGTGATTGAGGAATCCCTACTCCGACGCAATCTGGCACTAATAAAGAATGTGTCGGAGCAAGCCGGAGTAGAGATTATATTAGCATTCAAGGCTTTCGCCCTGTGGAAGTCCTTTCCTATTTTCCGGGAATACATAGAGCACACCACAGCCAGTTCCCTATACGAGGCAAAACTCGCGTATGAGGAGTTCGGCAGTACCGCACACACCTACTCACCGGCGTACATTGACGAGGAGTTTGACGAAATAGCCCGATGCAGCTCACACATAACCTTCAACTCCTTCAATCAACTGAGACATTTCGCTCCTGTGGCGATGACCCACGGAGTGTCATGCGGTATACGAGTCAATCCAGAGTACTCAGAGATAGAGACAGACCTGTACAACCCATGCGCACCAGGTTCGCGTTTCGGTATACTCAGAGAAAATCTTGATAAATATCTGAGTGACAACAACGAGACACTTGCGTCTTTGGGCGTAGAGGGATTTCACATTCATTGTCATTGTGAGAGCGGTTCAGACGTTTTCGCGCGTACCCTCACACATATAGAGAGCAAGTTCGGTGATTTGATGTCAGAACTCAAGTGGATCAATTTCGGCGGTGGTCATCTCATGACCCGCAAGGACTATGACATACCACTTCTCATTGACACTCTGAAAGTCTTCAAGCAACGTCATCCAAACTTACGTGTCATACTTGAACCAGGTTCCGCCTTTGCCTGGCAAACAGGTCCGTTATATTCAAAAGTCGTCGACATCGTTGAAAATCACGGAATAAAGACTGCCATTTTGAATGTAAGCTTCACATGTCACATGCCAGACTGTCTGGAAATGCCATACCATCCGGTAGTCAGAGGAGCAGAGATTATAGACGAAGAGACACTCAGAGACGAAAGCGTCTTGAAAAACCAGTCCGGAGGCAACCATCTGTACAGGCTTGGCGGCAACAGCTGTCTGTCAGGTGATTATATGGAGTACTGGCGTTTTGACCACGAGTTACAGATCGGAGAGGAAATCATCTTCGAGGACATGATACACTACACCACGGTCAAGACATGCATGTTTAATGGCATAAATCATCCGTCAATAGGCATACTACACTCGGATGGTACATTCGAATTATATCGTGAGTACCACTATGAGGACTATCGTGACAGAATGTGCTGACACATTCTGCCATGATAGACACATACATGCTTCCCTACAGAATCAGACAGATCGCCTATCCTGGCGTAGCATCAGAGTCAAAAGAATCAAGTCACATCAATTGCTCAGCCGTCGCCCAACCTGTCCAAGCGGCAGTGCGTGTCCCGATTCATAATTATAGATAAAGTGCGTAACAAATAAATACATATATAAAGAAAAAAAAACGGACAGAATTTGAAATGTTAAATTATTATCCTACATTTGCGAACAATCGTGCGGAGAAAGAAAAATTGTCACACATTCTGATATGGATAAAAACATAGCAATAGGCAATAAGTGGAAGATAAAGGGTCTCACGGAGAGGCTGCGTTCGAAAGGACTTGCTGTGACGAAACAAAGAATGGCGATATTGGACTATGTGACCACACATGAGAACCACCCTACCGTTGAGTCTATACACAGTGACTTGTCGAGGCAGTTCGGTTCATTGTCCAAGACCACGATATACAATACGCTGAAGCAATTCGCTGACTGCGGTATCGTCAGACTGATACACAATAACGAGAGCATATGCGCAGACTGCATAACAGAGCCTCACGGACATTTCATTTGCACTCGTTGCGGGGGCGTCACAAACGTACCATACGTACATATACCAAACATAGACAGTCTGCTCAATGGTTACGATATTCAGGAGGCGCAGCAATACTACAGAGGTATATGCGAGGCGTGCAAGAAGAAACAAGAATATGATTATATAACATAAAGGTTACGTAAAACTTAAGTCTAACCAATTAATTATTTCGTATTATGAAGAAGAAATGGATTTGCCCAGTATGTGGCTACGTTTATGAAGGAGAGAATCCACCTGAGAAATGCCCACAGTGTAAGGTTCCAGGTGACAAATTCAAATTAAAAGAGTCTGACGGCTTGAACTTCGCTTGTGAGCACGAGCTTGGTGTCGCCAAGGCTATACCAGAGGGAGAAGACGGTGCGTTTGTCCTGCAAGGTCTGAAAGACCACTTCAACGGAGAGTGTTCTGAAGTTGGTATGTATCTGGCGATGAGCAGACAAGCTGACCGTGAGGGATATCCTGAGATTGCGGAGGCATTTAAGAGATATGCGTTCGAGGAGGCTGAGCATGCAGCAAAGTTCGCCGAATTGTTAGGTGAAATTGTCTGGGACACTAAGACCAACGTGAAAGTCAGGATGGAGGCAGAGGAAGGAGCTTGTGCCGCTAAGTTAGACATTGCCAAAGTGGCGAAGAAACTCAACCTTGACGCAATACATGACACAGTACATGAGATGGCTCGCGACGAGGCAAGACATGGTGCCGGATTCCAAGGTTTGTACAACAGATATTTCAAATAACAGCAAACGCAAATAAATTACGCTGTTAAAAGTAAAAAAAAATTAAATTGGCTATAATTGTGTGTTTTTATTCACAATTATAGCCTTTATTTTATGGAAAAAGTATATATTTGCACCGAATGTATTAGAGTGAGACATACACTATTATCATCCAGATTTAGATAAAAAGAATAAAATAAACACTAATTAATAAGAGAGAAAATGAAAAAAGTTGTACTATCAATGCTTACTATGGTTCTGTTCGCAAGTTCCGTGAACGCCCAGAACCTATACAGAAAAGTCTATGATGACGCCACAGCTGTCGTAAATAGTGCAAATGCCTCTGAGGACGAGCTTCAGCTTAACCAGTTCAAGATAACATGTTTGAACTATATAAACATGATGGTTCAGAAACAGAACCTCAAGAAGGACAATTACTTTTTCGACGCTCAGGCTGTGAGTCTCACAAGTTTTGTCACAGACTTTCAGGTTAACCTCTACAAAGCACGTTCTATCTCTTCCGAGAAGCGTCTTGAGATTATCAAGCTTTATCAGGACGCCACACTGAACAACCCATTGTTCAAGGACACAGACAAAGAGAGAACCATGTGTTATGTCAACGACATGATCTCATCCACTCCATTCTGTCTCGACACAGACTGGGAGAAGGCTTACGAGATAACAACATCAAAGGTTAAAGACATTCTTAACAAGAAATAACCAGTTTACAGATTTACAGATAAAAAGAAAGCGCCAGACATAAGTCTGGCGCTTTCTTTCTCCCCTATCCTCACAACATCTCACGTTGTCTGCAGAAGCATCCGGCGAATTTCTCATCCACATTGTCCACCGGTTCATCAAAGATTCCATACACGGAAGACCCGCTTCCCGACATAGAAGCGTATACGGCGCCCAAGTCATACAGTTCGTCCTTGATAGCTGCGATCTCAGGGAATTTAGGGAACACGCTTCTCTCAAAATCATTGACTACCACATCCCTCCAACTCTTCAAAGGCTGAGACACAAGTTCTGAAAGACACACCTCAGGACGCCTAGGAGTGACATTAGAATAAGCGTCACGTGTTGACACGAATACATCCGGTTTCACGAGCACCAAAGTCTTACCCTTCAATGACAGAGACAATGGATGAAAGACATTACCTATGCCAGTAGCGAAGACAGGTGCGTTCTTAATAAAGAAAGCACAGTCAGCGCCAAGAGCAGAAGCATACTCCTCCATTTTTTCCGTGGACAGTGACAATGCGAATTTGTCGTTCAACGCCTTAATCACAAATGCGGCGTCAGAAGAGCCGCCACCAAGTCCAGCGCCAGTAGGTATATGCTTATACAAGTATATGCTCACTGGCGGCAGGTCGAAGTCTGCTTTAAGCGACTTATAAGCCTTAACCACGAGATTATCATCTGGAGTACCCTCCAGCACCGTACCAGCCACTTTCAGCTGATACCCACACTCTGGCACATCATTCCCGATGACACCAATCTCAACAGCGTCCTGAATATTAATGGGATAGAAAATAGTCTCAAGATTGTGGTAACCATCTTTGCGTTTCTCGACCACATTCAGACCAATGTTTATCTTTGCGTTTGGATAAATAATCATAACATAATAATTTTCTTGTTCATAACCATGCTCAACAACAATATCTCATGTCTGAGCCAATCTTTTACCGGTAGACTTATGGATAGTAACACACCATGAAAAAAGTCATCAGATAAAACGTCCCCTGCCCGCTCCTAACAGTATATAAAATATTATTGCAAAATCGCTTTTCAATGAACGGACATCTGCAAACATCCTAATCACCTTCTTTTTTGTGACGTAGTACATAAGTCACCTTAACTGCTGCAAATGTAATAAAAATATCCATTTCACAAAACCATAGCGCACAATAAAACATCATCTTTATTCACGTACCCATAATTCGCCATTCACTCACACAAAAAAACTGGGAGGATGTTAAACTCTCTTGTTTAACACCCTCCTCTTTCTAATTGATAAAGTGAGAAAATGTATTATCATCCAATCTAAACATAATCAGTTACTCTCGTAACCAAATATATCATAAAAAACTGTTTTTAGAAAATAGACAAATCTTGATTCTCCCGAACCTGAATCTGTCGAACTACAAAACTGTATACCAAATTCATTCAATCTTACTTATATCAATTATACTTCATATTGTCAAATACTACAATTTCATTTTTATTCTACATATATTCTCATAAGACCATCGTTTAACCGATGTCATCAAAAAAGTCAATATCAGAATGGCGGCTCGTTGTCGTCCGGCGCCATATCCGCTGTAAGGTTATTGAAAGCCTCCATCTTATCATCACCTCCGTCATACGACACACCATTTGAGTTTGATGGTTGTATTGTCTCACCCATGTCCACGAACGCATCGCCTTGTTCGTCCTCCATATTCGAGAATCTTGCGAACTTACCCTTAAATCTCAGTTTAACATCACCCACTGCACCGTTACGGTGTTTAGCGATAATGATCTCCGCCATATCTTTGGTAGAGTTATTATCTTTATCCCTCAGCACCTTGTAATACTCAGGTCGATGAATAAAGCAAACCATATCCGCATCCTGCTCTATGGCTCCAGACTCACGGAGGTCAGACAACTGAGGTCGTTTGCTGTCAGGGTCATTCGGATCACTGCCGACACGATTCTCAACACTTCTGTTGAGCTGTGACAGAGCTATAATAGGAATATCCAACTCTTTCGCTAATCCTTTCAAAGAACGAGAAATCGTACTCACCTCCTCCTGTCGTGAGTTATATGACATACCGCTCGCGTTCATGAGCTGGAGGTAGTCTATAATGATAATCTTCACGCCATAATCTCTGACCAGTCGTCTCGCCTTAGTTCTCAACTCGAACACAGAGAGAGAAGGAGTGTCATCGACATAAAACGGAGCGTCGTACAAATCCTTGATTTTATAGTCCAGCTGAGCCCACTCAAACGGAGCCAACTGACCGCTCTTAATCTTCTCGCCCTCTATCTCGCACACATTCACTATCAAACGGTTGACCAACTGGACATTCGACATCTCAAGAGAGAACATAGCCACAGGAATCCTGTTATCGACAGCCATATTCTTAGCCATAGAAAGCACGAAAGCTGTCTTACCCATCGCAGGTCGCGCGGCGATTATGACCAAGTCTGAGTTTTGCCATCCACTCGTCATCTTGTCAAGTCGTACGAAACCACTTGTCAGACCACTCAATCCGTCCTTTCTCGCCGCGGCTTTCTCCAACATGGCGTAAGCCTCTTTGATTACAGGATTAATCTGAGTGAAGTCCTTCTTCATGTTTGTCTTGGACAACTCGAAGAGACGACCTTCCGCAGTCTGCATCAACTCATTGATATCCTCTCCCTCATCAAAAGCACTCTTTTGAATGTCACTGGTGTAAGAAATGAGCTGACGAGCCAACGCTTTCTCAGCCACGACATGAGCGTGATACTCGATATGAGCAGAACTGAGCACCTTACTACTCAACTCTGTCACGTAGAGTGGACCACCCGCATCATCAATCTTGCCTATCTTACGCAACTGCTCTGTAACAGTAAGAATATCGACAGGCTTATTCTCAGCGGCTAACGACTGTATAGCCCTAAAAATATGTTGATGCCTCGTGTCATAAAAGGATTCTGGTTTGAGGTAGTCAGAAACTTGTCCGAATGCGTCTTTCTCAATCAGACACGCGCCAATCACAGCCTCCTCCATATCTATCGCCTGCGGTTGCAAATGACCTAACTCGCTCATCCTCGCAACACTGTCAGCTGAACCTCTTCTACTCCCTGACGCTTTACTTCTGTCCGGCATACTTCATTCTCTCCTTTATCTACATTTATTACACTTATCATGGAATCTTGATTCCGATGCAAATGTATGAACTTTTCCGAACAACGCAAGTGTTTGTATATCAAAAGATATCAACATCAAAACACACGTCTGTTAATAAACATGTTGACAACTGTTGATAACTCTGTTGATAACTTTTACAGCATCACTCTATCATATTATCTTTCAAGATGATATGACTTTTCAACACTGTTAACATTTTTTTCAAATAATGTTACATTTTATACAACGAAACGGGATTTTCGCTGAATTTAAGTTCGTTAAATCTGTTTTTCTCATCTAAACATCCTCGCATCCGCACACATCGTCCAAAGAGAATCATTACCGATTATGTCATTATAGACAAGGAAGAAACGAAGCAGGCATGTACAACTCAAAAAATCATTCGACGCGCATTCTCACACACAACACGTCAAGATAAGACCTGACGCTAATCTGATAATTTTTGCAATACGATGAAATCATCCTTCATCTTCAGCAAATTGACACACAACATTGTGTTTTCGGATTGGCCATTCAGTCAAGGATGCGACAAAAGACCATGAAACACGTCATACCTGACCTGTCTGTGCCATGTCAGCAGATTGACAGGCACATTTTATACTGGTGGAATAATGGACAATTTGGGCTGTGACGAAATTTCACATACCAGTTTTTTGCAAAAAACAGGTCAACTTGCTGATAATCTAAAAACAAGGCATTAGAAAATCTTGGGTCTCTTTTTGGAAATTCTCAGGTTAGGATGTAGTCTATACGCAGGTCTGCAATTTAAAAAATCCTAACCTGAACTTTTCAACGTCCTAACCTAAGATTTTCAGACGCCGAATAAGCCACGAGAAAAAACTGAAAGTCATTTTTTCATTGCCTCGTGTCAACGAAAAAAGAGGAGTTTTGAACAGTAAAAATTAGGGGTGCGGATAGGAAATCCGGTTAACACGCATAAGGCACGCCACAGCACCTCAGACTGTGCACACAGCAGACATGATGATGTGTGAATAACGCATGGACGTCCGTTTCCCGACAGATAAGAGAGGACGTCACCAAGCTGTTAATCGCTATAGTTATGGTCTATCACAACACCGACCTCAACATCCGGAAACTCTTTCTTCAACTCACCCGTCAGCTTCGCGCGGAACTGGATGTCATCACGTACAGAGAGAGCAGGCACGACATCGACGGACATGCGGTTATCCTCCTCATAATAGTAAAAACCATGTATCTGTAATATATCCTGCCGTTTAGACAGATACTGTGTCAATGCGTCCTGCAGGTGCGAGCGTTTGTCATGTCCAGTAGCAACAGCGTAAATCCCGACAGTCATGATTATTCCGAACTTGTCGAACATACGTTCTGATATGCGTCTGGTCAAACCATGTATGTCGTAAGCATTCATCGTATCATTGACATTAATATGCAATGAGCCGATCATCACCTCGGGACCGTAGTTATGCAGTATGACATCAAAGACACCGTGCACACCATCAAACGTCATGACCTCATTTCTGATGTCAGCCACGAGTTCTTGTGAGATTCTCGCCCCGAGCAGCTCATTGACAGGTGAAGCCAACATCTCCACTCCAGCCTTGATTATCACAAGGGAGATAAGAGCGCCAAGGACGCCGTCCAATGAGACGTTCCACACCAACATCACAATGGCAGAGACAAGAGTGGAGAATGTTATCACTGCGTCAAAAAGAGCGTCCGAGCCGGAGGCTGTCAGTGCGTCGCTTGACAAACGCCTACCCTGCCGTTTCACATATAGTCCGAGAATGAGCTTGAACAGTATCGCCACCACGATAATGACTATCGACATCGTGGAGTAATCCGGCTCGACAGGATTGACGATTTTCTTCACTGACTCAATGAACGACGTTATACCTGCGGAGAGCACGATAACGGCTATGATAATGGCACTGAAATACTCCACACGACCAAAGCCAAACGGATGCTCATGGTCAGCGGGATGAGCGGAAAGCATAGCACCGATAATAGTGATGACACTCGACATGGCATCGCTGAGGTTGTTCACAGCATCCATCATGACCGCAACGCTATTGGCCATCAGTCCAACGATTACCTTGAATATAGTAAGCACGACATTAACGACAACTCCGATAACGCTCGTTCGTATAATCTCAGCGGAACGTTTCATTGTACGATTATCCATATTACTCTTATTTAAAATATGTTTACCTTCATTGCTGTCCACTAAAAATCTGAATCTAACAAAGTGCCGATTAGTTGATGTTATAAAAGGCTTAAAATCAATAGCGTTTTTTACCAAGTATCTAATAATCAGTTCAATTATGATTTCAAGTCCGTTGACTCAAAAAAAAGTATACAACAAACTAAAAATCAGTATTTTATAATGGCTATCACGATTTTTTAATGGACACTAATGGTTTACCTTATATATAATAATTCCCCCGACACACATGAATAGTCTGCCGGTGGAATAATATTCTTTCACGATTAATGTATATTCACAGAAACTTCACACAGACATCTCTTAGTCTTCGCGCGACTAACAGCACAGGCTTCAGCACACACCATCTGAGCTTACCTTACAATATAGAGACACATGACACCTTGTAAACGACATCATGTCTGAGAAAAGACTCTCTGTGTCTATGCTGACGTCTCTGTTCACAGGTCAATGGCAGTCTCCAACGCAAGCTTCATCATAGTCTGCATAGACGTCTGTCTCTCTTCCGCGGTCAAAAGAGCCTTAGTGACAAAGGAGTCGGAGATAGTCAAGATGCAAGCTGCTCTCTTTCCAAGAACATTAGCGTTGTGGAAGAGTCCAAAGCTCTCCATCTCCACACACTCCGTCGCCGTGCGCTTACTCAACACTTCCCATCCGCCTAACTCCGGGCTGGTGTAGAAAGCGTCAGAAGAATGTACCTTGCACAATTTACAGTCGACACCAATCTCTGTCGCCTTCTTCATTATCGCCTCATTCAGTGATGAGCTTGGCATGATAACCTTGTCCTCACATCCATTGAGACACTTAGCGTATGTTGAGTCGCTGTACGCACTCTCGGCAAGACACACGTCCAGCACGTTGAGTCTTTCCGTGTAACTACCCGCAGATCCTATACGTATGATGTTCTCCACGCCATAGAAACTGAACAACTCATAAGAATAGATACCTATACTTGGTATTCCCATTCCGCTTGCCATGACTGACACCGGCTTACCTTTATACAGTCCTGTGTAACCATAAACATTACGTACAGAAGTGACAAGCTTCACGTCTGTGAGAAAGTTGTCTACGATAAACTTAGCTCTAAGTGGGTCGCCAGGCATCAAAACCGTTTTTGCGAATGCTCCTTCAGGAGCGGAATTATGTGGTGTTGCCATATTTTACTCATTTAATCATTAGTATATTTATTTACTTTATCAATCTGTCAAATCATAAGGGGATGTCAGATTCCCGCCCATTCACGGAAGACGAGGAAGATGAATTCAAAATTACCTATCACATATCTCCTCCACATACGTCTCGGCTCTTTAAGGAGACGATACAACCACTCCATTCCGAGTGTCTGCCACGCCAGCGGGGCTCTCTTCTTCGTGCCGGCGAAAAAGTCGAACACGGCTCCGACTGTTCCCACATGACAATGTATGTGCAGTCTGTCCCAGTTCGAGTATGTCCACTTCTCTTGTTTCGGAGCCGTCATTCCTATCCACAGCAGGTCGGGGTCGACGGTGTTCACCGCCTCACACATACACAACGTGTCTTCCACGGAAAACTCTGGCTTATACGGCGGAGAATACGTCTCGACATCCAGGTTCACATATGCCTTTATAGACTGATCATATATTCTGTCGAGAACCTCATCTGAGCTTCCGAGGAACATCACGATGGGCTTCTTCCTCTCAGGATTACGCCTTTTCCAGTACGGCAGGGAAAAGAAGTCTGTCTCATCATCATCCAAGACAGCTTCCTTGTTCAGCTTCGACATCTCATAGGCGAACAAATCCCAACCGGCGACACGCTCCCAAGGCTTGGACTTACCATCCAGCATGTGACATGCTCGTACGATGCTCACCCCATCAGGTATAAGAACATCACCTTTTAGTAAAGCCTCCTCGAACAACTTGTCCTTTCTCGCATTGTTATATGAGAAAGCATTTATTGTATTAATCAGAAGTTTTCCTTCAGGTAATTTCCGTAAATCGGCTTTGCACAAAAGTAACTCTAACTCTCTTATACTAATCATATCACACTATCGTAAGACTCACGTCGAAACACCCAGGTTCACGCAGTGACACTCCTAAGACTTTTAACAGTCCACGCACCGACACCTGTCAGTATATAACTAAGACACACGCCAACACAGACGAGGGCAATTATCCCACAATGCCGAAATCAGCGTTATGCAAAGGTATAAATAAAATAATAAAACACAAAAAAAACATGTTTTTTTCAAGACCACGCACTTAACTTATCGTATCGGGAACTATACGGAGAAAGTAACGGCAACCATCTCACGGAAATAAGACGACAAGCACATACTCACTTGATGGTAGAAACACGAAATAACACGAGAGCGACAGACAGGAATAACGGTTGTTTACACGTGGCTTTACCCACAGCGACATACAAAGTCGTTCAAAATCACACATTTTGGGTATTGCGAGATATAAACTATCGTATTACCTTTGCAACGTCAAAAAGAAAAAGCAGTTCTTGATTACAAGACTTCTTTTATGGCAAAACTTCGATCTTTACTCATAATAATACGAAATAATAAACATACTCGGCCGTGAGGTCTCAGTAGACTTGAGATTGGCACACTTAGTTATGTCAGCTCAAGAATAAGCTTAAATACTTTAGAATTACGTAACCATATAATGTTGGAGATAAAAAACTTATAACCAGTTCGTGAAGAATAAGTTATAAGTTTTCTCTTTTTTAAAAAACTTCTCTACGATCACGTCTCTCTTTCTGCTCACAGCATGTTTCCAAAGAATGCTTACCATGATGAACAAATGTACACACTTTTCATGACATAGGCAATACACGACAATATTATTTGCTCCACTTCACTGACAATTTTCGTTTTTCTCTCCACTATAAGCCTCTGCGCTTTCACTGACAGCGGACAAATACGCTCGGACGCATACACAAAAAACCTCATGCCGCCATGAGCGACATAAGGAAACTTAATACAATAAATAAATTCGAATCAGTACAGTCTGGGATACGCTTGCAAAACACAAGACTCGTGTACACCTGCCACATCTATTTACTCTGCGTTCTGAACTAAGCTAAGCCGCATCTTATCATCTCAGTTTTCCTACGGACTTCAGGTACTTCGAATTGGCTATAAAGCATTTGTACTCTGCCTCTATCCTATCACACTCAGCCTGCTGCCACATAGCCTGAGCGTCCAGGTAGTCAGAGAGCGTCTCTACTCCTTGCTCATACTGCTTCTTGGACATCTCCATGTTACGTCTCGCATGCTCAGACGATTTAGCAGTCAACTGGACTTCCAATATTGCCTCACTAAGATTATTTTCGCATTGTTTGGACTCAAGCATCATACGTTCGTTGCTGTCCTCCCGCTCCAGCTCAGCCATACGACAGGCGGCTTTGGCGGAGTTTATCTTATGCCTGCCTTGCGTGAAGTATTCCAATACAGGTATTTTCACAGTCACACCCACACTTGGACTACCATTATCAAACAGTTTCTGTCCATTCAGTTCCATTCCGTTGAGATAGCCATATCCTCCCATAAGAACCACCTGAGGGAGATAGTCGCTCGCCGCAATCCTGACATTTGCGGCTGCAAGCTCTGTCTTTCCTTTAAGCAAATCCGTCTCCGGACGCTCTGACAAGTCCACATTTCCACCTGTATTGATCAACGTGGACAGTCCGCTCACTGAACCATTGTTCTCCTCCACACTTATATCGCTGTTGAGAGCCTCACCAATGATCTGACAGAGATTCATCTTGGCCAGACTACACGCATTCTCAGCCTTTACGACATTAAGCTCCACCTCATTACGTTTCACCTGTACCTTCAAAGCGTCGTTGCTCATTCTCACACCATGCTTGACCGCGGCGTCAACATTAGACTGCAACTCATCAAGCAACGCCTTATAGCTGTTGGCGACCTTCACAAGTCTCTGGGTCTTCACCACTAACATGTAAGCCTCATCTGTCTCCACAATCACCTCACTCTCAGTAAGACGCACATTGGTACGAGCCATTCTCTCTCCTATCCTCGACATCTTGTAGGCCGCAGTGATCTTTCCGCCGACATACAAAGGTTGTGTGAGCACAGCAGAGGCAAAGAACGTGTTCTTCAGCTTGAAATCCATCTCCTGGTCAGGTATCTGAATCTGAGAGAAGGCACCCAAGGCTTCCTGACTCATCATTCCGCTTTGTAGAAGTGTAGGCGCAATCTGTGACAACATATTACCTGCCATTTCACCCATTGGCAACGTCATCTCTGTCTTTCCCCAGCTATACATGTCACCGGCGAGCACATCAATCTTCGGGAAGAAATTAGCCTTGTAATATGCGGCATCAGCGTGAGTCTGCTCCACTTTGCATTGCACCTTTTCCAGTTTCTTATTATGTTCCAAAGCCTTTTGACGACATTGTTCCACCGTCAACGTCTGACCAGTCATCGCCGCAGATGACAAGGCAGTCAAAAGAACTGTGATTATCTTTCTCATATTATGTCAAGTATTATAATACACATTATTAATATGTTCCTATTGCTTTCTAACGTCAAAAAACAGAGAGTAGAGGACCGGAATAAAGATGAGCGTTATCAATGTTCCTGCGAACAGACCTCCCATGATAGTGACGGCCAGCGATCCAAACATGGCGTCAGGCACAAGAGGGATCATTCCTAATATCGTCGTAAGAGACGCCATCATAACCGGACGGAGCCTGCTCTTGGAAGAATTCAGCAGAGCATCGTACGGATTCATACCGCTCTCAATCTCAAGATTTATCTCATCCATAAGCACGATGCCATTTTTGATCATCATACCGATGAGACCTAACACTCCGACTATTGCCACGAAACCGAACGCCTTGCCAGTCACCAGCACCGACGGTATGACACCAACAAGTATCAATGGTATGCAACAGAAAATGATTGTCGGCTTCTTATAGTCTTTGAACAGCATCACAAGGATAACAATCATTATG
The DNA here is from genome assembly GCA_937900485.1 of uncultured Prevotellaceae bacterium. GTDB lineage: Bacteria > Bacteroidota > Bacteroidia > Bacteroidales > Bacteroidaceae > Minthosoma. The sequence goes on along the minus strand of CALCEL010000035.1, from coordinate 17,413 downwards.
ACTATAGCCATAGGGAAAGCATTGAAGAGGTACCTCATACTCTGGTCGCTGGCTTTCTTCTCTCCCTGCCATGACAGGCTGTAGCCTTCCGGCAGGTCAATCTTCTCAATCTCCGACGCTATGGCTTTTCTTGCGTCCTCCGTTCCCACGCCAGGTCTTGGGCTACACTGCACTCGCTGCGTACGCTCACCATTATATCTGTTCACAACCGGCTCTTCCCAGTCAATATCGATTCCGCGCGCAACCTGGCTGACAGGTGTCGTCTGTCCAACAAGCTCAATAGCCTCATCCTTCGACATCGCTCCCGTCATCATCTTCTGTATGGTGCTTCGGTTGAGGACACGTCCGATATTAGGCATGACGCCAAAGACGGAGACATTATTCAGGTTCTCAATCTCCTCTCCCTTGTCGTCCACACACTTCACGTATATGTTTTTCGGATGAATACCGTCGTAGAACTTACCGATAGGAATACCACCGGCATAAGCCATCATGCTCATAGCGACTTCCGAACGTGATATGCCACTGTTCCTTGCGGATGCCTGATTATAGTCGACAGACAGAACCGGAACCTTCGGTTCCCAGTCCGTAGTGGCCAGATATACCTTATCACTCTTCCTTACGATCGCCATCGCACTGTCCGTGAGCTCATGAAGAACCTGGGGGTCAGGTCCATGGAAACACGCCTCGATAGGATACTTCTTGAACATCAGATTGTATCGTTTGAACTTCACGTACGCATCAGGGAACATCTTTGAGATTTCTCCTTGCAGCTCGTCCATCGTCTCGACCAGGTCTGACGGAGACTTGAAGTCTATTATCAGCTCACCGTACGCCAACGAAGGAGTAGCTATACTTCTAACCAGATTATATCGGCTTGGAGTACCGCCGACGGATGCTGTCACGTTAGTAATGTTATCATGCTTCCTCAACATCTTCTCTATTTCAGCCAAGTCAGACTCGACCTGCGTGTAGTTGTTACCCTCCGGCAGCTTATACTCCATGTACAACTGATCATACTCCATGTCCGGGAAGAACGCCTGGTTGAGGAATCTGTAAGAGAAAGCGCTTACCAAGAACAGACACACCGCCACGACCACCATGACAGTACGGTGTGCTATTCCGAAGCAGAGAATCTTCTCCAACACATCATAAGCCTTACCACTATACAACTCAGAGGACTCAGACTTCTCATTAACGGCGTCATTATCTTTCTTTGTGAACATCTGGTCCGCCATTATAGGCACATGTACAAGAGCCAGTATCCAACTCAGCATCAATGACACGGCGATGACGATAAACAAGTCACGCACGTAGACACCCGCAGAGTCTGGACTTAAGAAAATAGGTAAGAATGCGAGGATGGCGATGAGCGTAGCTCCGAGTAACGGCATCGCCGTCTTTGCTCCTATCGATGTCAAAGCCTCCAGTCGCGGCTTGCCCTGCTTGATGTCAACAAGAATTCCGTCTACGATGACGATGGCATTATCGACGAGCATACCCATAGCCAGGATAAATGAGGCGAGGGAGACACGCTGCAACGTGCCGTCAAAACCACTCAGCACCAAGAAAGAGCCGAACACGATCACAATCAGGCTCGCGCCGATTATCAGACCGCTCTTCAGTCCCATAAAGAAAATCAACACAAAGACCACGATAAGTACAGACTCCAACAGATTAATCAGAAAAGTGTTGAGAGCGTTGCTAACCCTTTCCGGCTGGAAGAACACCTTCTCACAAGTCACTCCCGCAGGCATTCTGGACTCCAGCTCCTGAATCTTTTTCTCCACCTTGGCACCTACCTTTAATATGTCATAGCTGGAGAGGCATGAGATAGAGACGCCCAACGCTCTTTCCCCGTTTCGGAACATCTCATTTCTTGTCGTGTGCTCATACCCTTCCTTTACATCCGCGATATCCTTGAGTCTCAGCTGATCGTCGTCGTGACCAGCGATAAGCATTTCAGATATGTCATCTACATTATTAAACTTATCCGTCACAGTGACACGCACCCTCTTATTTCCGTTGTCCCTGTAACCCGCATAACTTGTTTTGTTTTGGTTAGTCAGAGTCTGAAGCACTTCCGTCGGCATGACTCCAAGATGTGCCATTCGGTCCTCACGCAGGTTAATGTCGATACACTCGCTTCTCTTTCCATAGATCTCCACTCTGCTGACGCCATCGATGGCGATAATCTCCCGCTTCAGCAACTCAGCGTAGTCCGCCAGCTGTCTGTCGGTCAGTCCGTCACCTGTCAGAGCATAAAACATACCATACACATCACCAAAATCGTCCTTCACTATTGATGCTGACGCTCCTGAAGGCAGAGACGCCTGAGCATTCGCCACCTTACGTCTGAGCATATCCCACTCCTGTTCGACGCCGTCATTAGGCACAGTGGTTTGCAGTTCAACGGTGATCAGGCTCAGGTCAGCAAAAGAGGAGCTCTGCACATTATCCACGGTAGACATCTCTCTCACAGCCTTTTCGATAGGGTCGGTAACCTCAAGCTCGACTTGATGCGCCGAAGCGCCCGGATAAGTGGTGACCACCATGGCCTGCTTAACCTTCAGAGCCGGGTCCTCCAGCTTACTCATGGAGTTATAAGAGAATATACCGCCTATTATGATGCACAACACAAGGAAATTGACCAGTTTCCTGTTATCCAGTGCCCATTTACTAAAGTCAATCATATAAAGATTATTTAAGAAGAGGCTTCAGTAGTTCTCATCCACACTCTTCATATTCGGTTATTTTATACTGGTTCTCTCACACGTCTAAGCTATCATCAAAACAGCCCTCCAACGTTCGTTTTCGTTGCAGACGCCAATGGTTTGACTTTCTCGCCATCGGTAAGATGATGCACACCAGTAGAAACGACCTTTGTTCCTTTCCTCAGTCCTTTGACATTCACTGTTCCGTCGCCATTGATGACCAGCGGTTCCACCTGTTGTGAAGAGACAACCGACTTTTCCTTATCGTATACAAATACCTGAGTCTTTCCGTCCTTATTCAGGAGTGCTGACGCAGGCACACAGACAACTCCATAGTCATCCTCCTCCTCAGAGGCGTACACCATAGTACTCATTCCCGCAGTGATTTTCTTACTGTCATACGCTCCTGTTATCTTAAGTCTCATCGGGTAGAGCTGACTCACATTAGCCTCGCTGCCGACACTTACCACAGACAAAGGGAAACGTTCCTCACCGCACACATCGAACTTACAATAGAAAGACTTGAACTTATCACGTCGGATGTAATCCTGTGCGGACATATTTATCTCCACCTCTAGTCCGTCGCCTCCAGACACCACGAGTATAGGCATACCAGCCGCCACGGTCTCTCCCACTCCGTGCAGTTTCTCCTTCACGTATCCAGACATCGGGGACTTAAGCTTAGTGTCCGCCAACTGATTCTTATGATTCTCATATTTCTGTGTGATCTGCTGTAAACCATAGCGCGCCTTGTCATAGTTCTGAGCTGTTGTAGCCCCATCCTTATACAGTCCGATGACACGCTCGGCGTCAGCCTTAATCTGCTCATATTCCGCTTTGGTGGCGTTCAGCTGCACCTGATAGTCACGATTATCCATCTCCGCTATCACTTGTCCTTTACTAACCTTCTCACCCTCTTTCACGTTCACACGTACTATAGGGCCGCTGACACGGAATGACACATTAGCCTCCTCGGCCGACTTCGTCTTTCCCGTAAAGCTGTGAGTACCAACCTTGTCAGCATTAACCGCCTCTACCAGGTTAACATACACGCCGTCATCCGTCTTCACGTCTCCCCCGCCACAACTTAACAACACAGACGACATGACAAGCATAACATAAGAATAAGTTGAACATTTCATATGCATAAAAATTATCATTTACAATCTTTATAATTCAACAATGACAACACTGTCATTATTTACATTGCAAAAATAAGAATAAAGAACCTTTAGCATATGATGGTTTTTAATCTTTTTTTGGTCAAAAAGTACGTTTGATGTCCTATAGTTGTATTTTTTTCGCCCATATGTTGGTATTGTAGCTTATATTTCGTTATTTTGTAATGTGAATATCAGAGGAACTCGTTAAGATATATATATAAGTGTTTGAGGATAGTATTAATATACTTCATCTCACAGGAGACGAAGAGAACATTCTTGAGGCGGAGACCTCAGAGGTGAAAATACCCCGCACAGGAATTTTTATATGCACAAAAGGCTGGATAAACCTTACTATAGACGATAACAGCTATCATGTAACCGAAGATTGCATGATAGTTTACTTCGCATATAAGAAACTCAGGATAACGAAGCGAAGTGCCTTACTTACCGGTATTCTTTTAGGAGCTGACTTCGAGACTATCCAGCCGTTGCTGTACAACGCCACTAATTTCAACGCCGTCTTTCTCATCAAAAGCAATCCACTCATCAAGTTAGGGCAAGAGGACATATCAAGGATTATGATGTACTCAAAGCTCATAGAAGACGTGGTGATAAAAATCAAAAACACGGAGCTGAAAGAGAACAGCGACACGACGTCACTGACTCGCAAGGAGCTTTTCCTGCAGCAACGACACATGTTGGGCAAAAGCCTTTTGCTGGAGATCATATCTCTGTTCAGCGACAACAACGGCATGGTACAGAACATGGATAACAGGAAAGAGGACATCCTGAAGAAGTTCATGACATCACTCTACAAAAACTTCCGGACTAAGCATGAGGTGAGGTTCTACGCCAAGGAACAGTGTCTGACATGCCGTTATTTCTCCTCCATAATCAAGGAGCGCTCAGGCCAGACACCCGTAACATGGATATCAACGGCGCTCTTATTCGAGGCCAAGCAGCAATTACAGACCAGCACCAAGTCCATCGGCGAGATCTCTGAATACCTCAACTTCCCCAATCAGTCGTACTTCGGCAAGTGGTTTAAGAATCACACTGGAATCAGCCCTCTGGACTTCAAAAACGGGAAACAAGAGACGAGACACAAGACGTCTGAGCTCATCAAGCTCATACCAGACGACAAGAAATATCTAATCTCAGACATCAAATAAACTGCAAACCAATTCTAAATTCACTTAATATGAGAAAATCACTATTATTGCCTTTGGCAGCATTACTTTGCATGGTGGCATCTTGCAAGTTAGATTCTGACGGAAACAAAAGTACCGCAAAAATGTCTTACTACGGAGCAATAGATAGCATCAAATTCACCAACGAGGCTGACAGCGCATTCCAGACTCTCATCGTTGAAGCGTTACGACATGACTCTGTATTCTATTGTATATTCAAGGAAGAGGCAACGATAAGCTTTTCCAGCACAGAGGGCGCCAAACTCGCCTGCAACTATTACGCCGTGGAGGACATGAGGGCGCGCGCGAAAAAGGTGACACTGGACGGACTGAAGAGCACCATGTACGACCTCTACTCTGCCGACAGCCTAAGCAGCTACAGCTCATACACCGAGATTCCCCTCAGCGCAATGAACATCTATTACAGTCTTCTTTCTTACGGTTACTCCACAGACGGACAATTCAGCGCAATATACAACGACGTGATAACTCTACAATGACATGAGAAAAACAGTAACATTGGCTGCTCTATGCCTGGCGCATGCGGTATCCATGGCACAGCCGGCATATGACTACAGCTCCGTACAGAAAGAACGATTGGGAAGAGGGCTCGTGTGCGTGACATCCGGAGACTCCACCTCCATCTCGTGGAGACTGCTGTCCTCTGATGACTGCGGCACGTCATTCAACGTGTACGAGAACGGGAAACTCATAAATGATTATCCCATCACACACTCGACCTTCGTCAAGGTTCCTGCCAGGAAGGGAAAGAAAACCACATACTCAGTCGTGGCCGTGACCAACGGCAAAGAGGACAAAAGCTCGAAGGTGTCATACACCTTAAACGGAAAGAACGCCACGGACTACTTAACCATTCCCCTGTCACGCCCAGACAACATCATCATAGATGGCAAAACTGCTGAATACTCCGCCAATGACGCCAGCGTCGGCGACGTGGACGGAGACGGCGAATACGAGATAATCCTGAAATGGGAATGTATGGGACACGACAACTCCCACGAGGGACAAACCGGCAATGTGTTACTGGACTGCTACAAGCTCAACGGAAAGAAATTGTGGCGTATAGACCTGGGCAGGAATATACGAGCAGGAGCACACTACACACAGTTCATGGTCTTCGACTTCGACGGAGACGGCAAGGCTGAGGTCATCACCAAGACCGCCGACGGGACACGTGACGGCAAAGGAAACTATATCGGCGACCCTAACGCCAACCACGTGTTCAACGGTGAGATAAAAAAAGAGATCAGAGGAAAAGAAAGCGGTAAGACACAACGTATCAGCGGACGAATCCTCTCCGGGCCCGAGTACCTGACGATATTCTCAGGAGCCACAGGTGAGGCTCTCCACACTGTCAATTACATCCCGGGACGAGGCAATATCTCCGCCTGGGGAGACTCCTACGGCAATCGCGTGGACAGGTTCCTCGCCGGAGTAGCCTACCTTGACGGCAAACACCCAAGCGCTATCTTCTGCCGCGGATACTACACGAGAACCGTCATCGCCGCCTGGGACTGGAACGGCAAGGAGCTGACCTCACGGTGGGTCTTTGACTCTGATTCCGTCGACATGGCCGACAAGGCGAACGGAACGTTCACTAAACCATACAGCGGACAAGGTAATCATAATCTGCGCGTCGGAGACGTCGACGGGGACGGATGTGACGAGATAACTTACGGCTCAATGGCTGTCGACAATGACGGCACGGGATTATACACCACCGGCATGGGACATGGCGACGCCATACACCAGATGGCATTCTACCCCGACTCCACATCCATACAGGTATGGGACGTTCACGAGAATAAACGTGACGGCTCTGACTTCCGCGACGCGAGAACTGGACGTGTGATATTCCAGATACCAAGCTCGTCAGACGTCGGCAGGGGAATGGCAGCCGACATAGACCCTACCAATCCCGGACTCGAGATGTGGTCATCAAGCCAGAAGGGATATTTCGATGTCACAGGCAAGCATCATCATGCCAACGACCCAGGCATCCCTCAAAACTCCGCCGTGTGGTGGGATGGAGACAAACTGAGAGAGCTGCTCGACCATGAGTCAATCAGCAAATACGACTGGACAACAGGAAGGTGTAACAAAATCAAAGACTTCAAGGCGGAAGGCTGTCTGTTCAACAACGGCTCGAAACAAAACCCTTGCCTCAGCGCTGATATCATCGGTGACTGGCGCGAGGAGGTGATCGTAAGAACTAAGGACAGCAGCGAGCTTCGCATCTACACCACTACCATCCCGACATCCTATCGATTCGTGTCATTCATGGAGAACATACCATACAGAATCAGCGTGGCGACAGAGAACGTTGGCTACAACCAACCTCCTGAGCCTGACTTCTATTTCGGCGAGTGAAACCTGCCGCAAGCGCATCTCTTACATCTTTGTCAGCGTACGACAAATATCATGATATTTATCCCAACTCTTAATAAAACAGGAGTTGGGATTTTTCTTATCCCATTTCGCACATTTTTTACTGTCCGAAACTCCCCTTTTTCCGTTGACACGTGATAGCGGAAAAATGACTTCCGGAATTTTCCCGTGTCTTATTCGGCGTCTGAAATTCTTAGGTTAGGACGATGAAAAGTTCAGGTTAGGATTTTGAAATTCTCAGACTTGTATATATACTACAACCTAACCTAAGGATTTCAAAAAAGAGTCCCAAGGTTTTTTAGAAGACTTGTATTAAGATTATCAGTAAGTTAACCTGTTTTTAATAAAAAATAGGCATAGGAAATTTGGTGACACTGCAAATTGTCCGTTATTCCCCTTTTCTTCATGACTCACACCATGGTGCAAAGTTTCTATGAGCCACAGGATAAACACAGAACACTTGTGCAGCTGCACGGTAATAGAGAAATGACAGAAATGACTTTTTAAGGCACAGGATTACAAAAGAAACGGAGAAGAAATGTGTTTGACGAACTGTATCTATACGTAATAACAAACTGACAATATATAATAAGGTGAGTCCCGCAAGGTCCTGAGAAAACCTTGCGGGACTCACCTTACCTTATCACAAGACGTGGCTTCATGACGGTCTTTCTCAGACCGTCCGCAATCAGCCATATAACTATGCGTTCACCTGTCCTATGATCTCAGACACCGAACGACAACCATGTCTATCCAGCCAGTCATTAATGCCATTCGTCACCTTCACAGTAACGGTAGGGTCAATAAAATTAGCCGTGCCAATCTCTATCGCGGAAGCTCCGGCGAGCAAAAACTCGATGGCATCTTCAGCCGTCATAATACCTCCCAGTCCTATGACAGGCACACTAACCGCTTTAGCCACCTGCCATACACACCTGACTGCCACGGGCTTGACAGCCGGTCCGCTCATTCCGCCTGTAGCGATACTCAACACCGGTTTACGTTTCTCTATGTCGATAACCATACCCATCAACGTGTTGATCAGAGACACGGCGTCAGCGCCCGCATCCTGTACGGCCAAAGCGATATCAGAGACACTTGTCACATTAGGTGACAGCTTCACTATCAATGTCTTTTTGTACACGTCACGCACAGCTCGCACAACACTCTGCGCTCCTTCAGTCGTCACTCCGAAAGCCATACCTCCCTGACGTACGTTAGGGCAGCTGATATTGAGCTCGATAGCCGGTATATTGTCAAGCTCATTGATTCTCGCCGCACACTCAGCGTAATCCTCAGGGCAAGAGCCGGAGACATTGACAATCATATTTGTTTTTATATCCTTTATCTCTGGATAAATATTCTCACAAAAATAGTCGACACCCTTGTTTTGCAGTCCCACACAATTGAGCATGCCACTGGCCGTTTCCACCATACGAGGATAGTCATTACCCTCACGCGGCTTCAGCGTGGTGCCCTTAACAATGATACCACCTATATCCTCGAGATTGACGAAGTCTGAGAACTCCACTCCATATCCGAAAGTACCTGACGCTGTCATCACAGGATTCTTCATCGTCAGTCCTGCTATATTTGTGATTAAATCTGCCATTTTCTTCTTATATGATATCTCTTTTCAAAATCGTTTCTCTCTATAAATCCCAAGTCAACTGATCTGTCGGGAACACCGGGCCGTTCTTACATACACAGACATTTCCCTTGACGGTCTTCTCGACACAACACAGACAAGCACCCACTCCACACGCCATCATGTTTTCAAGACTCACCTCACATGGTATACCCTTCGACTTGGCATAACGTGCCACACTGACCATCATCGGTTTCGGTCCGCAAACGGATATGCGGTCGAATGTCTCTGTCTCAAGGAGAGAGTGCTGAGTCACGAATCCTTTCTCGCCCACACTGCCATCCTCTGTTGTTATATAAACAGGGGCGATAGCCTTGAACATGTCAAGTTCCAACAGGTCGGACTTTGAGCGCGCCCCCAACAGGAACACCGGCTTAGCGCCTGACTCGCTCAGTTCCTTACCATAGTTAAGTAGCGGAGCGACTCCCACTCCACCGCCGACGAGCAGCACCTTCTCACCCTTCTGTCCCATCGGTGAAAATCCATTACCCAGTGGGAACACCACATTCAGTTTGTCACCACATCTCAGTTTGGCTAACTTACGCGTTCCTTCTCCCACGAGCTGTATAAGCAGCCACAACTGGTTTGACTCCCTGTCGACATAGTTGATGGATATCGGACGTCTCAGGAACGTTTTTGGACTGTCCTCCACCTTAACCTCGACAAACTGTCCAGGTAGCATCTCCGGCAACAGCTCGTCGTCCGTCAGTTTCAACAACACATAACGCTCGTGTGGATAATCCACGCCAGCCACTGTTAGGTCTTTTACGAATTTCCTCATATAATACGATTTTTCATCTATTCAAAAACATACTAAATGCCCCATGCGGCAGGATTGCACTCCTTCTCCACACGCTTCTCTACACTGTCATCCAGTTTCGGAAAGAAGTCTATGCCTGTTATCTTCTCCACCTTGTCAACACTGACGCAATAATCCCTCAGATCCTTGTCAGCATTTCGGTTAGGAAAGATAAAGGCTATGGCTTTCGGCGTCCTTCCCATCATAAGCACACACTTGAAGAAACGGTCCGGAACGGCAATCTTCATATTCTTACGCTTACCTATTTTCTTTGGATTTTTACCGTCGAACACAGGTCCGCACACCACATACAGATCACCATAGTCCTTAACCCACTGTCTGCACAACTGCTCCAGGTCATTCCATATTCCCGAATTAAGCTCATGGTTCTGAGGACAGATGTTGGTCATCATGAACGATTGTTTCATGGCTTCAGCATCATTCTTGTTATCACCGGCAGGACACATATGTCCTCTGTCATAACCTGAGCCATAATAATCGGATGTCTCAACTCTTGACGACTCCGACAGGACATAGTCAGGTATGAACTCGTCAACACGTCTCGCATTGCCTTTCACACGGTCTTTTGTGAGATGCCATGCCACATAAAAAGGACACAGATAATTAGCATTGAAAGAGATGATGAACTGGTTCTTGAACAGAATCGTCTCTCTTTCTCCATTGATAGGACCAGGCTGCTCCAGCTGCGTGTAAGGTACTTGTGCCAGCCCCTCAGCGCACTCAGCCTCCGCTTCCAAAGAATTGTATGTCTCTTCCTCAGCATCACTCTCACCACTCTCGGCCTCTTGCTCTTCATACTCATCATCATAATCGAAGTTGTCAGACTTAGCGAACACAGACGACTTATTGTTGACGCTGCCCCTATCACATGAGTTAAAAAAACAGAGGGCGCACATCAGCAATGGAAAAAAGACAAAAATTCTTCTCATAAAATTATAAAGTTGTCAAATTCTTTTTGCAGATAAAATAAAAACACTACCTTTGCATCCGCAAACCAAAAACACAGGTTGGCAGTTTGCCGAATTGGCTCAGTTGGTAGAGCAACGCATTCGTAATGCGTGGGTCAGGGGTTCGAGTCCCCTATTCGGCTCACAAACGCCTTGCTTAAAAGCAATGCAAAGCTACAACAAAAAATCGACATCAACAAGCGTTGATGTCGATTTTGCTTTTATATCCACTCACGTCTCCACGTCATCTGACCTTATGCATAGAAAAGCCCGTCCAGCCATGGTCACATAGACATGAGACATATCAGTTTAAGACCTTAAACTTAGCGTACTTCACAAGAAGCTGCTTCCTTCCGAGATTCTTAAAAGCCACAGTGACTTTGGTGTCATCACCCCGTCCGTCGAGTGCCTCAATGACACCGACTCCGAATCGCTGATGCTCTATCACCTTACCAACTGCCAACTTATCACTCTCGCCCGGTGACTTGGCCACTACCCTGCCGACATCAGCGTCTGTGACTCTCGTAATACGTCTGACGCCTGATGGTTGCGACATGACTTCAGGTTTCTTCTCTGTCACCACACGCCTGTTCATGAAAGACGAGAAGCTGTCTGCACGTCCCGCACCGACATTGGCAGACGGATACTCATCACGCTGAGTGACACTCTTTCTTTTCCATGGCAACTCCACGTCCTTGTCCGAGGAGAACGACGACCTGCCACCAGACACACCACTCATGTCAAGACAATCCGGACTTATGTCGCCGATAAACCTGGAACGGTCGGCGAACTCAAGCTTACCATATCTGTATCTGCTTTTGGCATATGATATGAAGCAGTGTTTCTCTGCGCGTGTCAACGCCACATAAAAAAGACGCCTCTCCTCCTCCATGTCACGATGCGACCTCGCCATGTCACTCGGGAAGAGTCCCTCTTCCAGTCCCACCACGAAGACTGTATTGAACTCCAGTCCCTTGGCGGAGTGTACTGTCATTAGAGTAACCTTGTTAGGATCGTCATCCTTGTCGGAGTCAAGGTCTGACACCAGCGACACCTCTGACAGGTAGTCTTCCACCAAAGCACTCTCATCCTCCTCCATACGTCCTTCACAGAAGTCATTCATTCCACCTATAAGCTCCTCCACATTCTCCTGACGAGACAGATTCTCAGGTGTCTTGTCACGATAGATGTCATCCTTGATGCCTGTGTCGTTAATAACTTTTTGTCCCAACTCCCACACGTTAAGACTCCTGGCGTCCTCTATAAATCCAGAGATAAGAGCATGGAACATGCCAAGCTTAACGCACGTAGCTTTAGACACACCAAGCTCATACCGCTCAGGCTCACTGATGACGCTCCACAGGCTGACCATGTTGTTTCCGGCACATTCCTTCAGTTTTCTGAGAGTCGTGTCACCTATTCCTCGCGTAGGATAGTTTATCACTCTCTTCAGCGCCTCCTCATCGTTAGGATTGACACACAACCTCAGATACGCTATGATGTCTTTTATCTCCTTACGCTGAAAGAAGGATAATCCTCCGAATATCTTATAAGGTATAGCGCTCTTCCTTAACGCCTCCTCCAGCACACGGCTCTGGGCGTTAGTCCTATACAAGATGGCAAAGTCTGAGTAGGCACATCCTTCAGAGCGGCAGAGTCCTCCGATTTGTCTGACCACGACCTGCCCTTCCTCAATATCTGAGTAGTTCTCTGTAACCTTGATGCGCTCTCCCACATCATTACAGCTGAACACATTCTTCTTAATCTGTCCTCTGTTTTTCTTTATCAAACTGTTAGCGGCCTCAACAATCATCTGAGTAGACCTGTAGTTCTGCTCAAGCTTGAAAATCTTACTGTCCTTATAGAGATCTCTAAATGTAAGTATGTTGTCTATATTCGCACCACGGAAGCTATAAATACTCTGAGCATCATCGCCAACCACACACACGCGCTGCCTCTCCTTTGTCAGCAGCCAGACAATCTGATGCTGTGCATAGTTCGTGTCCTGATACTCGTCCACGAGAACATACTTGAAACGCTCCACGTACTTCCTGCGTATATCTTCATTCTTTTCAAAGAGTATATACGTGAACAGCAATATGTCATCGAAGTCCATAGCGTCCGCAGTCCTACACCTGTCACTGTACTTCTTGTATATCTCACCAATGAGAGGCATATCCCTCTCATTCTTGTCTGCCAGATAATTCAGGTTATCAGCTATGTACTCTTCAGCCGTGACGAGTCGGTTCTTAGCGTTGCTTATCTCGTTCAACACGGCACCGCTCTTATACTTATCACCAAGCTCCATCTCCCTCATGATGTCCGACAAGAGACTCTTACTGTCCGCAGTGTCGTAAATAGTGAAATTAGAAGAGAAGCCAATACGCTCATGCTCTGTCCTCAAGATTCTCAAGAAGATAGAGTGAAACGTTCCCATCCAGATATATCGTGTCTTGCTCTCATCGTCAATAATCCGCGCTATACGGTCCTTCATCTCTCTGGCGGCCTTGTTTGTGAAGGTCAACGCCAGGATATCCCCAGGCATATAGCCGTTTTGCAGAAGGTAAGATATCTTATGAGTGAGGACTCGAGTCTTTCCCGACCCCGCTCCGGCGATAACGAGCGAGGCACCTTCGCAATACTCCACAGCAGCCCTCTGCACAGGATTAAAGCCGTCCATTATATCCATCATATCAACACGTTACGTTAGTCCTTCTTATACGTTAGTCTTTCTTAAAAGATATAACCTTTGGCAATTTAACATATTTCCTGTTTTCCACTCCCTTGATGTAGGAATTGCGTATCTGCTCAACATCTGCGCCGTCTTCCGTCAACGTGACACGTATGTCCTCAGCCACGTCGCCTTTCTCACACATCACTCGCACGACAGCGCTCTTCTCACTCACCTCCTTCACCTTGAGTATGATCCAAGAGCTGTTGATCCTTCCTTGCAAATACCCGTAACAACTGTCAAGCTCCAGTCCAGGTATCGGTATGTCAGCCTTCTCGAGGTTTAGAACCATACGTATCTGACATTCCATATTATGATAGCCGCCTTTGAAATCCTTTTGCGCCAATGTCATCGCTGACATCTGCAAGGCCAAAAGCAAAAGTCCTATTTTCTTCATATAATCACCTTTTATAAGACGCGAAAGTAAAATAAAAAACTCAAAAAATATGACACCACGAGTTTTTTTTGTTATTTCGCATAAACAAATACAAAACATATCACTCTCTTATGACTGAATACAAAATTTTAGTTCTTGACATTGACGGGACTCTGACGAAGAAAGACAAAACAATCTCAGAGCACACAAGAAAGACACTTATTTTAGCACAGGAAAAAGGTATTAAGATTGTTCTGGCGTCCGGACGCCCCGTATACGGAATAGCACCACTCGCTGACGAGCTGCAGATGGACAAGTATCACGGCTACGTCCTCGCATACAACGGAGGAGCCATCATTGACTGGTCGGACAAGAAACAGATATACTCCAACATGCTACCGGATGACGTAATACCTTATCTTTACAAATGCGCTAAGGATAATAATTTCGAGATTCTATCCTACTGCGGCAAGGACATCGTGACGGAAGACACCAGCAACAAGTACGTGGCTTACGAGGCTATGCTCAACAAGATGCCGTGTCGTCAGGTGGACAACTTTCTCGACGAGATAAAGTATGAGATACCAAAATGTCTGATTGTAGGTGACCCTGAGCCTCTTCACGAACTAGAGAAGAAGATGGCACTCGAGCTGGACGGCAAGATAAACGTGTTCCGCTCAGAACCTTTCTTCATGGAGCTCGTGCCTCTAGGCATCGACAAGGCTAAATGCCTCGAGAAGCTCAACACTATGATTGGTGTGAGACAAGAGGAGATGATTGCGTGCGGCGACGGCTTCAACGACATGTCTATGGTTGAGTACGCAGGACTCGGCGTCGCCATGAGTAACGCTCAGGATAAGGTCAAGGCGGTGGCGGACTATATCACTCTCAGCAACGAGGAGGACGGTGTGGCTCACGTGGTGGAGAAATTCATTCTCAACAAGGAAGCATAAGCGTAAGAAAACACAGGCTGGAAGAAAAGGAGGATGAGCCGACACTACATAAACAAGGAAGCATAAGTGTAAGTCCACACAGTTTGCAAGACAAGCGACATGGGTGTTTATCGTGTGAGAGACGATAAACACCCATGTCATGTAATACCAGTGCGCATACTGCAGACTATAGCCACCCCTACCTTATCAGAATCGGAGCGACCTGTGTCAGCTTAAACGGTGTAAGGCATGCGTATGTGACGGCCATGAGACATATCTCTCTGTTTGTCTCATCGACAGGAACGCATGAGTCCTCATACATCACGTCGTCACCTGCCTCCGCTGACATGACGTCATGAGACACTCCACAGTCACACACGTCGAAGCCATAAACAGGAGCGAATAAAGACTGAGCCCAGACACACGCCGCCAGAAATCTTCCCACACCATAGGAAAGACGGGCGCCGTCCCGTGTCAGTTCATGTTCCGTCTGCAGAAACGGAGTGTTTCTGGCGTTCTGGACAGCAGTGCCTACAGGTATGACAACATCCACGCCATCCTCC
Organism: uncultured Prevotellaceae bacterium; assembly: GCA_937900485.1. Classification (GTDB taxonomy): domain Bacteria; phylum Bacteroidota; class Bacteroidia; order Bacteroidales; family Bacteroidaceae; genus Minthosoma. The sequence goes on along the minus strand of CALCEL010000035.1, from coordinate 1,920 downwards.
TCTATCATTTGCATTGTCACGTCACACATCACCTGCCAGACTGAGTCCGTGACACTCGTGGCGCTCAGACTGTCAGACGTCATATGCGAATGTGTCATCTGCCAGGCAATAGTGACCTTATCATTAAGACACCTTTTCTTTATCTCGTCAACAACCGTCCTCAGGTAAGGGTTAAACGAGGAATAATCACAAGACTTCTCATACGACTGTTGCAACACCACCACATCCCAATCATGAGCAAGGATGTCCCGTTCCGAATTGTCGTCCTCACTCACGATGCACTCACCGGCCACACGTCTCAGCGAGTCCGTCACGCTTCCACCTAACGCCTTTGCCCAATAGCTCAGCGACGCCCCTTCATGACACAAGGAACACACGCAGTAACTGTCTGTCGGCACTCCCATCCCGTCCAACACCTCCGGAAGATACACCGTGGCATCACTCATATCCGAATCACCTATTGCCAATACCTTAAGGCTGTGTTGTCTCTCCGGCAACGGATTATTAAGGAAATAACGCTCATGGATACGAGGAATCCTCAAGGCTAACCAATCTTTTCTGTACGTCAGCCACTCCAAAGCGCTGTCCAACGACTCTCTCAGGGTTTGCCTGTCCATTCCCCAACGCAGACCGTCCAACACCAAAGAGCGCTCCAACGCCTCACCGGTGTCAGACTCCACAAACAACGTCAGACTGTTACTCACATCATCAAACAACGTCTCGCTCACCTCCTCCCATTTCCTTTTGTAAGCCTTAACAAAGTCAGACTTCGCCTTTCTGTTGAACAGATAAAGGAAAAACAGACCATTATGCGAGTTAGCCCAGTCTCCTCTCATCTGCTCAATCGTATCGAAGTCCCACATATTCGCCATCATGACTTTTGTGGTGTCAGACGAGTCATACTTCGTTAGGAAGATGTTAGACCCACCGGAGTCTTTAGTACCAAGAATATCATGTCCCAGCATCCACGCTGCAAAAGACTCCACGTCAATAACATCCGCATAGTAGCCATAATCGATTATGACATCATCCATCCCGTTAACCAAGGACGTGAAATAAGACAACTGCTGCTCCGTCAGTCCATCATCCGGATACTTCAGCGTGTAATTAAACTTGAAGCGGCTTTCCACATACGCTTCCTCGTTCCACCAATACGGATCGTACTCAAAAATATACCCATCATTCTTGTCCACGTCGATACGCGCGTCCGCATTCCTGCAGACAGACTCTGAGAGGAAATACACACCCATATAGTCTCCGTTAAGCATGACATTAACAGGCTCATAACATGGTGTGTACTGCAAGCCCACACATCTGTTCACACTCATACCTGTGACGAAATTCAGCATAGGGCTCTCATCATCCATCTTCAGCAACAGCCAGTTCTTGTCTCTATGGTCAGTCCCGTCATAAGCCAAAAGCATGTCAGACTTCGCCTGCAACTTAATCTTATACGATTTCTTAGTGTCACGAGCTCCCGATGCGCTGCTATTGCCGCGTATCTTTATAGTCATCCCGCTTTGCTTAGCCACGTACGAGCCGCTGTCGAACAGAGTGTCTCTCCCAGCTCCAAGAACAACCACACGTCCGGGCACCTTCGTTGCGTTGGTGATGGCATTACCGACACATCCGGGCGGAGTGACCGCATAGTCGTATGTGGGAGACACGTCATCTTCCGTCTCCACCATGACGACAGGCAAACCAGCCTCAAAGACCCTGTCTATGTCAACATCTGTCTGAGACGACACATTAACAGACAAGAAGCTAAGAAAAAACGTAAGAAACTTCCTCATACAAACATTCCAATAACACACAAAAACATAGATGAAACAAAAAGAGAATTACATAAAAAATGTAATTCTCAACTCTTTTGCGGTGCGTACGAGACTCGAACTCGTGACCCCCTGCGTGACAGGCAGA
>CALCEL010000034.1 GCA_937900485.1 uncultured Prevotellaceae bacterium | reverse complement strand
TTCGAACTATTATTTTATTGGTTGTTAAATAATTAAATAGTTTTCAAGGAACGACTAACTATACTCCTTACCATTTATGATATATGGAATTAACTCGCTAAATGGTGAGAACGTTTATTTTTCTTACTCCTCTGTTGTTGATGTCTCCGCTGTCCACACCTTAGTGTCAACTACTGTAGACGTTGTAACATTTGTAAGGGTTGCAGTAACTGTAAGTCCAGTGATACCCTTCTCTGTAGCCTGATTGACGAAAGACTGAACATAAGAGTCGGCCTGACTGACTGCCAACTCAAAACCAGAGACTGCCACAGCCTGATTAACGCTACCGCTGGTAGTATATGAATAATTATTGATGGTCTCTATCTGTTCCTTGAAGAGACTGGCTACTGTTGTTGAGTCTGAAGTACCCGGATCAACAGTGAAAGTCACATTGAACACACCAGAACTTGTAATATTGTTAATAGTGCTTGTGACATCATCATCATCACAGCTTACCATCGCAAATGAGGAGAATGTGGCGATGACAGCAGCGAACATTAACTTAAATACTTTTTTCATAACAATTTTAATTTATTTAAACACATTGTAAGACAACGAGAATGACAATTGGTTTAAGACAGGCAAAAAAATAAAACTCTATATTTTATGAAAACACATCATCTTATTATTAATAGGAATATGGCTCGCAACAAACTTACAGGCCCAAAACAAAATAAATATTGGAGGTGAATGGACATTGACGGACACTGCCGGTGTCAGCTTAAGACGCACCGTCACTCTGCCTGGCGCGCTGGACATGGCCGGTATAGGCACACCATGTGGGCTTAAACCGGAAATGGAGTGAGAGCAGCTACGTCACCTAACCAGGAAACACTCCTTCGTCGGAAAGGCGAGGTACAGACGAACGATAAATATCCCGAAGCAACTCGCGTGCAAACCATTAAGAGTAAAACTGGAACGAGTGCTGTGGAGAAGCACCATGAGCATTGACGGACACGACACGGGACAGGCACAAGAGAATCTGGTGGCTCCCCACATCTTTCACATCAAGGACGGTCTAACAGAAGGTAGACATGAGATAACGTTGGACATCGACAACAGACAGATATACAGAATCTCGAATGGCATGGCTCACGCGTATACCGACGAGACACAGACGAAATGGAACGGCGTGCTCGGAGAGATGACAATGGAGGCTGAACCGCTCATCACAGACGTCAAGGTCATGAATAACGTCGCTTTAGTAACGTGCTCATCCAAACGAATGAGGTGTCTCATAGACGGTAAAAACGTCAAAGGGACAAGGAACGGAGACACGTGGACATTCCACCTGCCAGAGGGACTGGAGAAATGGGACGAGTTTAATAACAACTTACGCCTTATGACTCTGTATGCCGGAAAGGAAAAAGGATACGATGGACTCTTGGAGAAAAAACTGGTACGATAAGAATAGATAACGACGAGAAAGGATTGATAAGCGTCGGCAAGGTCGAAGTCCCACTGTCTTCTATTGGCAAAGCACGTAAACTTACATTGACGTCAAAAGTGGAGAACAGCCATAACGGTAACAGCTGGGATATCTGGATATACCCGAAAGAATTAAAGACAAACACATCATCTGTGGTGGTCACACGTGATTTCACGGAAGCCGTCACAGCATTACGACTTGGCTAGAATGTACTGCTATCGCCATCAATAAAGGACATAAAAGGATTGGAAGGCAAATTCGTCCCTGTCTTCTGGAGCTCAATACACTTCCCGAAACAAACAGGCACAATGGGAATACTGTGTGACGCAGGTCACCCCGCATTGACTGAATTCCCAACAGAGTCACATAGTAACTGGCAATGGTGGAACTTATTGAGAAACGCCAAAGTCTTTAACACTGATTCCATCAACGTGACCCAATAGTCACCAATATTGACAATTTCGCCAACAACAGAAGATTGTCCGTCGTTTTGAGGCAAGATGCGGCAAGGGAAAACTCATAATGACCTCACTGGACCTTCTTGACAAATCGACGAAGCACCCTGAGGCGCGTCAACTTGTCATCAGCCTTGTGAAATACATGAAATCAGAATATTTTAATCCAAAGGAGACTATGTCAGAAACTCAGGTCACATCCTTGAAGTCAGACAATGAGGATGTAGAACAAAGTGATGCCACTGACATTTACAAATAACACTGATTAACTGCATACACCGCTACTCACTCTGTAACTGAGGATGAGTCACTCGAAAGACCTGCGGCAACAACCGGACTGGATGCCTCGGCATTCACATTGATATTCGCAGAAGAGTCTGTCCTTGACGAGTCAGAGACAACTGTGTCTTTCTTCTCCACCACGATGATGTCTGGTGTCTCGTCAACAATGAATTCCTCCTCAGTTACGGAGTCGACTGCGGCTCCCTCAAATGCCTGCATCTTAGGACGCGCGTTCTTGTCGAAAAAAACGATACTGACAAGAACCAGCAACGATGACAAGATGAAAACTGATGTGCCACAAACAAGCATCTTATCTTTGCCGTGCTTCATGAAGACATAGGAATAACACCAATACACCAATACCATCACAAGCCACACGATTGACGCCCAGCTGAATCCAAACATAGCACAACGTATGGACATTATAATGAATATACATACTGAGAGAAATATTCCCATATCCTGAAAAGGACGACGTGATTTATCATCTTGATTTTGCATATACATCAATTTTTCTGACAAATTTACACAAAGTTTAGTTATCACATAAATTGGCAACGTCTTTTTTTGATTTTACTTTAAATAAAGTGTAAATTCGCGGAATGAAGTGAGTAGGACAACAATAAACCGTGTCAACACGCTTAGAGAACAGGTAAAAAGATAGACATCTATTATATACACATCACTTCTAAAAAGAAAAAGAATAAAGACTGCTGAAATACGTCTTACGGAATGGCGCGAAGAAAGCATCTATGCCAGACAAGGTCGACTCACATAGAGCTAAGTGTTTACTCATGGCGTGACGAAGGAAAAAGACTGCAAGACAGAAGTGATTAATAAGGTAAAAAGAAAAAGTCAAGCACGACGGGACGATTTGATCTATGAAAGAAAGATTAGCATCATACATTAAAATCTTCACTCTCCCAATATTATTGTCAGGTTGTATAGAGACATCCAGATGGAACGGAATGGAGTTTGTCAACATACAAGACAGTATAATATCACCATACGATATAGCCATTGACATGGAATTTGCCAACGGCAAGAACCCAGAGCAACAGATTATAGCTAACAATATCAATGCGAAACTACAAGATTTATTCCTTGAGAAAGTTGACACCACAAACCTTCCGTCAACTATAAAGGAATACATCAAGAAGCTGTGTGACACATACAAACAAGAGGATATCAATTATCACATCAACAGGTCAGACCATCTCAAAGGACGATTCGAGTATGGGCTGAACGGCACAGTCAACTATATCTTCACAGAGGACTACTATGGTGGCGGAGCACACCCGACCAGCACGACAGTCATCTTGTGTTTCAACGCCGAGACTGGCAGTCAGATAACCACGAATGAGCTCGTCGTGGATTCTTGCCGAGGCAAGCTCATCGACAAACTTACGGAGAAACTTATGAAAAACGTCAATGTCAATTGCATCGACTCCCTACGTGAGTTGGGCTACCTCGACATGAGCGACATGTTCATTTCCGATAATTTCCTGTTAGGGAAAGACTCTATAAGTTTTTACTACAACGCATATGACATAGCACCATATGCATACGGCAGCACCACACTGAGTTTCTCGTACGAGGAGTTAGACGGAATCATCACATTCTCCAACGACAACCAGTGACACACCAACAAGTCACGTCATTTGACCAGATCCAACACCTTCTGAGGCGTGTCGCCAATCCATGAATAACCGTTACGACGCTCGTACCCTATCTCCTCAAGGTGTTTCTTTGGGATGCCGTCACGGTCACAGAACATAGGCTCCTCATTTTCCAAGTCATAGTAACGTGCCCACAACAAGGGTGCGCCTTTCTTGTTCACCAGCCTTTTGTCCTTTTTTCCATCAGCATTGACAAAGTTCTCAATCATCATGTCACGAATGGCATGCTCACGCAGCCACCCCACTGCACTGCTGACGGCACTCGTCACCTCTTGTGACGGATTCGGTATTTCACTCAACAACATAATGATTCCTACCGTCTCACCATGTCCGGTAAGGCTGGGCAGCTCATACGCACGAGCTCCTACAGGCTCCAAACTGACCTCATGATGTTGCTGGCACCACACTGACAACTTACCATTCTTTTTCACTTGACACTTGAGAATACACTGAACACCACGATTGAAGGCATCCGCACATCTCTTCCTCATCGTCTCACTCACGCACAAAGCAAGAAAATCCTCTCTCTCATCACTAACATCACGTAGAAGTCTCAACACATTCACCATCGCATTGTCATTAAACGTGATATGAGCAGAATATGGCGCTTCCTTACGTACAGGGAAGAACTGAGGAAATCCGCCATTATCATACTGCATGTCCAACAGATAAGTGAGGCCTTTAATGAACGATTCCCTGTAACGTTGGTCAAACGTAGCGGTATAAGCCTTTGCCAACAGACGCATCTCATCCGTTGTGGCTCCGTTGTCTATCGTGGAGCCAACGCCTGTCTCTCCACATCGTCTCATATACGCAGCATCCGCACCGTTCTTCCAATTCTGATTCTTAGGCCATCCACCTGACGGCATCTGATATTTCACAATAGAATCAGCCACAGACCAGTCTTGGCCAGATATGTCACCACAAAGAAGCAAACCCGCAGCTGCCAAGAAAAAAAACTTTCTCATAATTACGTTAGTTAATTGACGCGACAATCTCATACGGTCACAGTCCCCACCATCAAATAAACATACAAGTCACAAGACATTAAAAACAAGGTGGTACTTATCAGTACTCCACCTTGTCTGCTTTGTTTTCCCATGCTTTAAAAGCCTTAAGAGCCTGCTCACGCATAATCATACGTGTCGGTACTGAACGCATACCTACAGGCAGCGCTATCTCATCATATATGAATTTGTCACCAAAATGGATAGCCTCAGCGTCCTCTTTAGTGTTTGCATAATAGATACTGCTTATGCCTGCCCAATATATTGCGGCAAGACACATAGGGCAAGGCTCACACGACGTGTAAATAGTACATCCTGTAAGTCTGAAATCTCCCAACAATCTGCAAGCTTCACGTATTGCGCTGACCTCAGCATGAGCTGTAGGGTCATTATTTGCCGTAACACGATTGACGCCAGTAGCGACCACCTTGCCGTCCTTCACAATCACTGCACCAAAAGGACCACCGCCATTCTCAACATTTTTCACGGACAGTTCAATGGCCATACTCATAAATTTCTCATCCATAGTAATTACTCCTCATTTTTATAATATTCATTCCATTCTTTCAACACACTCTCCCAATCCTGAGTCGTCTCGCCAGACTCCTGTCTCTCGGCTTTTTTCATTTCCGCATCACGCGACTTATCACGCTCACGCTTCGCTTTCATGTCTGCGATAGTGGCGTCATCAAGGATTTTTATAGCGCCGCGACGTATAGACTCCTGCAGCTCATCATAACCATAAGAACGGCCTTGCTCACCAAAGTCGCTGATATTAAACTCAAAGTCAACTCTTAGCTTATGACGAATCATCTTCTGCTGAAAACGCGTGCCGGAACACTTGAGCCTCAACAATTTTCCTATAATATCTATCTCATGCTGAGAGAATTTATTTCTTCCCACTGTTCTCATTTTTTTGCCAGACCACGTTAAAGACAAAACAACATCAGCCATGTCTATGAGCAAACACCAACAAACTGCGGAGCAAACACAAAAAGCACACGGTCAACCAAATTCCCGTCGGGAGACAAGAACACGGCAAAAACGTGATCCAAAATATTAGACATAATCCTCATGGCGCCAACTAAATAGCAGACCGCCACATCTTTCTCAACTTAACCAATTACGGAATAAGCAAACACAAATGTACACATATTTTTTCGTTCTACTAAAAAATAAACATGTTTTCTGACTTTATGAAAAAAATAAACGTAACTTCGCGAAGTTGGAAAACGTACATATCACGCACGTGTCGTTAGATGATTGACGCAAGACGTACTGAGACGGTGACCTACGCTCATAAGACAACACGAGTCAACAGTATGAGGGCTACACCTATAAGGTGTTCATCGTAACGAACCAATAATATTAACTCACATTATTTCACAAAGTGTACATAGCTATAGCAGGTAACATCGGCAGTGGGAAAACCACGCTGACTAAGATGTTGGCAAAACATTACGGATGGGAGCCGAGACTCGAGCCAGTCACAGAAAACCCATACATAGAGGACTACTACAAAGACATAGAGAGGTGGTCATTCGCTATGGAGGTATATTACCTGAAACAAAGGTTCAAAGATATGCTGAGCATATCAAAGGCAACCGACACGGTAGTAGTAGACAGAACAATCTTTGAGGGTGTGCATGTGTTCACCAGAGGCAACTACGAGATGGGCAACATGTCAATGAGAGACTTCAACACCTACATGGATTTATTCGAGCAAATGACCAGTATGTTCGAGCCACCGCGTCTGATGATATACCTACGTTCCTCCGTGCCACACCTTATAGACAACATACAGAAGAGAGGACGCGAATACGAGCAGTCTATAAAACTTAGCTACCTCGAAGGTATCAACAAACGATACGACGACTTCATAGAAAACAAATACCACGCCGAGGTGCTGACAATTGACGTGAACAATCTGGACTTCGAACACTCACATGAGGACTTTGCCAGTATCATACGTAAGATTGAGAACGTACTCTCACCTAAACTGATATAGCCTTTGGCCTGTCATGCATGACAGACAGAACAAGTATACAAATCACAAGACAGCATAAAAAAATCAAGAAACATGCACATTGCAATAGCAGGAAACATTGGTTGCGGCAAGACAACACTGACTAAGCTGCTGGCCAAGAGATACGGATGGGAACCTCGATTTGAGCCGGTGGACAACAACCCATACCTCGCCGACTACTACGAGGATATGCAGAGATGGTCGTTCAACCTGCAGGTTTATTTCCTGTCTAAACGTTTCAAGGAAGTGGTTGAGATATCAAAGTCCGGAAAGGACATCATACAGGACAGAACAATCTTTGAGGACGCATGCATATTCGCTCCAAATCTGCACGACATGGGTATGATGTCAGACAGAGACTTCGACAACTACTCTGACCTTTTCTCCACAATGATATCACTGGTGAAACTGCCAGACCTGATGATTTACATACGTTCATCAATTCCAAACCTCGTGGAACAGATACAAAGAAGAGGACGCAGCTATGAGCAGTCCATACGGATGGACTTTCTGCAGGGACTAAATGACAAATATGAGGAATGGATTAAGAACTACGAAGGTAAACTAATCATCATAGAAGGTGACAATTGTAAGTTCGAACAAAACCAAGAGGACCTCAAACGTGTCACAGACCAGATTGACGCACGACTCTACGGACTGTTCCCAGACATATAGAACGAGAAAAGGAAGCATCTGTCGGCTTCCTGCTTTTTCACATGCTCAAACTGCTGACCAAAACATCACAGGTAAAAGTGCTTCAAAAGATTAAGATAACCAAATGATTTCAATAGCAAATTTCTTTCACGACCTCTTCCGCAGAAACATGCAGGAAGCGCCTGTCACCGCCACAACATCCGGCAAGGATATAGCCTTGGTACTGGGAGGAGGCGGTGCAAGAGGCTATGCACACATCGGCGCAATTGAGGTACTCCTCGAAAACGGATACAACATAACGTCGATTGCCGGCACTTCGATGGGCGCCTTGGTTGGAGGACTATATGCATCTGGCAAGCTGAAAGAGCTGAAAGAGATATCAGAGGGCATTAACCGCAAGAAGATGTTCAAGATATTCAACATCTCGCTTGGCAAAAATCATCTCACTGACGGTAACAACCTCATGGAGATAATGGACGACGTCATTGGCGACATAGAAATAGAGGACATGCCTATTGACTTCTGCTGCTGTGCCACCGACATAGTGACGGGAAAAGAAAAGGTCTTCAACAACGGCCCGCTAAAGACTGCCATACGCGCGTCAATATCCATCCCTTGCCTCTTCAAGCCTGTAACAGACAGCTATCACATATATATAGACGGCAGCATTCACAACACTCTGCCGCTTGACAGAGTAAAAAGACACGAAGGTGACATCCTGGTGGCAGTAAACGTGAGTGCTCCCGACAGTCACCCTTACAAATCATACTTGGAACATACGGACGACAAGGATGACGAATCTATCAAATCAATTTGGAAAAAGTTCTTCAACCATAATGAACTATCCATGAACTACTTCAACATCATGCAGCGCGTCGTGAAGATTTCCATCCAGAACAACACCCAGATGGCTATGCGTCTCACTCCGCCTGACATCTGCGCCGAAATCCCAATGGACTCATTCAACATACTCAAGTTCAATAAGGCTGCAGAAATTATCGCAATGGGACGTGAAGCCATGAAACAGGCTTTGCAGCGATATGAAGAACAGAAAGGACATGAGCATATAACAAATTAGCAAAACACGTCCAGTCCACGTGTTACGACCTACAGACAGACTATGTTCAAACACCGCCCAAATATCATTTGAGCAGTGTTTGAAACATTATATTAAGCATCAGAAGAACACATTATATAAATGCGTACGCACTTGAAAAATTAGTTAAAACGACAAACAAACCTCAGGACTGCATATCCTTTATATTCTCTTAGACCACTAAATACATACTGAACAAACAGACTACAAAACCGTCACGGACGTCCCCACTGACTTATCAGTCACTTCTGGCGTTTATACCTCATTATAATCTTCCAGAACGGATCAAGACACGCATGCTCAATCTGAGTGAGATAGAAATAAGATATGAAATGTTTGTTACGAGGGGCATGTCTGAAAAAGAAACGTGACGGCAGACTCATCTCAAGAAGCGACTGATAGAATCGTCCTTTCTTTATCAGCGAATGAAGGTATGACACCTTATTTATATATACGTCAGTGCCACCACCCACGATGCTCTCAGCAGCATACTTACCACTCTGCAACGCATAGTAGATACCCTCTCCGGTCAGAGGTTCAACAAGACCGGCGGCATCACCGACAAAATACACGGAGTCTCGCCACGCCGGCGTAACCATTAAATTTCCGAAAGGCAACATGGCTCCATGAACTTTATACTTATCCTGATTCTTGAGACCTATATCATCACAGAAATGTCTCATAACGTCTTTGATATCGACGTCACGTTCCCAAGGGAGCTTGACCAATCCCACACAGACCTTCTCACCCTTAGAGAAAGCCCAAGCGTAACTGCCTCGAACCACGTCAAAGTAGATGTTGACACCATTGACGTCGAGGTCTTTTCTGTCAACGTTAACCTCCAGACATAACGATGACTTCCCTTTACCGACAAAGGACTTGTCAAACGCACACAACTTACGCTCAACCAGACTCAACGCACCGTCAGCGGCAACAATGTTATCGTACCTTACCGTGTCACCTGATGACAAACGCACGACCTTAGACCCAAAGTCGACATCCATCACGGCGTTGCCTTCTATCACCACTCCTCCCAAAGACATGAAATGACGTATCAGCGACTCATCCAACACGGGACGGTCTACTAACATGATACGACAGTCTGTCGAACGCAGAGACTTAGGGATACAAGCGTCATCCATCAGGTCACACGTAACCAAAGACGTCTTACCTTTCCACAGAGAGAATTCACTCTCTCGTGACATTAATGACTTACGAATAATTTCGGCATAAGCCACATCACCTAACACTGAACGAAGACATTCTTGCGACTTTCCGGTAAACAAGCCCGCGCACAACTTCACCCTCGGAAATGTATGACGATCAACGATACAGCAGTCATGTCCCAAGTTGAGAAGTGATATACCACAACTTGTCCCTGAGGGACCGCCGCCAACTATTAATGTCTTAAATTGGTACTCCATAATTTAATTTTAAGGTATCCATCACAAAAACACTACGGACATGTGAGACATACTCAAATTGTCCCACCTTGTCGAGAATGAATTGCTGATACTGACGCATACTACTGACACACACCTTCATCAGGTAGTCACCGTCACCACTGGTATTATAACACTCGGTCACCTCGTCCCACGTCTCCAGCAACCCCGAAAACATGGCTGCCACTTCATGATTTATCTGTTTCATACTGACAGAACAGAAAACCACAAAACCCTTCTCAAGCAAGTCACCGTCAAGCACCGCTACATACTTCTTAATGTAGCCAAGGCGCTCCAGACGACGCTGCCTCTCGAATGTAGGTGTAGTGGACAGATGTATCTTGAGTGCAAGCTCTTTTGTCGTCAGCCTGCTGTTTTCCTGTAACGACCTCAAGATACAGAGATCAGTCTCATCCAACTCATGTACAGTCATAGCTTTTTCAATTCTGTGTAAAGTCTTTGTACAGGCAATCCAACGACATTATAGTATGAGCCTTCGATGGAGGTTATTCCCACATAGCCGATCCATTCCTGTATTCCATACGCACCAGCCTTGTCAAACGGCTTATACCTTTCAATATAATACTCCACCTCATCATCGGTGAGCTGAGCGAAAGTAACACTCGTAGTGGTGGCGAAACAAATAACCTTGTCTTTTGTCACCACACTCACGCCAGTTATGACCTGATGACTACGACCGCTCATCATACGGAACATACGTCTCGCGTCATCTGCGTCCACAGGCTTACCCAACACCTGACCATCAACATACACTATAGTGTCCGCAGTAATTATCAGCTCATCATCGCCCATCGTTCCTCGGTACGCCTCTGCCTTCTTGACGGAAATGTACTTCGGAATAGCCTCTCCTTTCAACTCACGAGGATAACTCTCGTCAATCCCCGGAATGGTACGTACCTGAAACTCCAAACCAAGGCCTGCAAGCAGTTCCTTCCTACGCGGAGAGTTACTTGCAAGAACAACTTTATATTTGCTAAGATTCTCAAGCATAACAACTAAGAATAATTATTTGACATATCCATCAGGCATCACCATCCGAAAGCATTGCCGTCGGACATCCACAATCCTTTAGCCCGAAGCACCTGCTCCACCACGTCACGTCCACATCCCATGCCGCCCTTCTTGTGGGAAATATAAGTACACACATCCTTCACCTCGGGGGAAGCGTCGGAAGGACAACAAGGCAGCCCACAGCGGCTGAGGACCTCATAGTCAGGAACATCATCACCCATATATAATATCTCCTCATCTGTCAGCCCATACTTCGTTTTCAACTCTTCGTAAACCTTGATTTTCACCGCAGCGCCAAGATATATATCCTTCAAGCCGAGTCCCTCATATCTTTTCCTCACACTCTCCGTCTTCCCACCAGTTATGATGGCAAGTATCAGTCCGCACTTAACCGCATACTGCATGGCATAGCCATCCTTGATATTCACGGTTCTCATAGGCTCACCGTCCGGATGCATCGGTATGGTCTCACATGAGAGCACACCATCCACATCAAAAAACAACGCCTTTATCTTTGTTAAATCATAATTTATCATAGCACGTCACCTTCACGTTATATCATTCGTCCGAAACCACCACATTGCTATTCCGGTCATGTATACTCTTACTGAACATGTCATACAACTCACGTAGAGAAGGAGCATCGTTGAGCAGTTGTCTATGCTTCTCTATCACGTTCTCGTCCCATCGTATGGCTGGACCCGTCTGCGCTTTCGATGGCGTGCAGGAGTGAACCTTGCTCGCCGTCTCATCGATGAGAGGCAGCATGACATCAAACGGGATACCGCGGCGGCTAAGCACCTCCGCCCCCAGAACATAGCAATGGTTAACGAAGTTGCAACAGTACACAGCCGCCAAATGCAGATAACGTCTGTCTTCACTGCTCATCTCACGCACATTGGAAGACACACTCTCTGACAACGCTCGCACGACAGACAAATCTTCGCGCGTCGCCGCCTCAACAAACACGGGAACGTCACGCATATCGACCTCACGGAACTTCGAGAAGGTCTGCATAGGATACATTACAGCCTTATGTGTGACCTTTAACACTTCCAATGGCATGCTGCCGGCTGTGTGAACAAACATCTTGTCAGGAATCCTCGCGGCAAGACGAATAGCTAACTCCTCCAGCACACTATCTTTTACAGCGAACACATACACATCAGCGTCTTTCCTCACATCATCAATATTCGTCGTCGCCGAACACTCAAACAAGTCCGACATCCTGTCGGCAGAATCGGACGTGCGTGAAAACACCTGTAGTATATCATGTCCGTTGCGGTAAAAAGCCCTGCACAGATTTGTCGCCACATTACCGGCACCTATGAACACTATATTCATATACTACTCCACGTATTTACCAATATGAACATTCTCCCATTTCAGGCTATCCTCATTCTGAGGCTTACGCTCTGCCTCAGCATATCCGAGGCCTATTATGCATTCCGCAGTCAGCTCAGCGGGATAACACAACAACTCACGCAGATAAGTGTCCGTTGGTTCACCCTCAGACGTGAAACGTCCCCTGACCTGACACCAGCATGAGCCGATACCAAGGTCACAGGCCTGATACTGCATGGTCACGGCAGCGATCGACGCATCCTCAATCCACACGTCAGTCAACTCGTGATTACCCAACACCACGACGGCAGCCTTGGCGGACGACAGAAACTGACTACCCATCTGACGGGAAGAAGCGAGCTTTGACAACACGTCCTTATCATCAACAACCACGAAATGCCATTCCCTCACACTCTTACCTGTTGGAGACATCAATGCGGCGCGAAGAATCTTACGCAGGTCTTCCGCATCAATTGACTTATCAGTGAACTTACGAATACTACGTCTGTTCTGAACCAATTTATCGAAATTTCCCATAAACAATTTATCTGTGATTATTATGTATTATTCTATTATAAATACTATTTCCTGCCACAAATATAGTCATTTTAGAAAAAAATAAGAATTTCTTTCTACAAAAAAACAAAAAAAGGGTATTATTCTTAATTATAATTCTATAAATAACAGAAATAGCAGAAACATTTACCATAATAAACACTAAAGCTTGGATATATCTTCTATCGTCCATAACTTTGCAGCGTCAAAACAAAAAAAAGCGAAATAATAACAAAATAAAAAAAACAACAACTATGGCAAAGAAACTTCATCTTGAGACATTAGCTCTCCACGTAGGACAAGAAAACGCTGATCCAACAACAGACTCACGCGCAGTACCTATCTACCAGACAACATCATACGTGTTCCACAACTCACAGCATGCAGCAGATCGCTTCGGACTCAGAGACGCAGGTAACATTTACGGACGTCTCACCAACTCCACACAGGACGTGTTCGAGAGCCGCATCGCAGCATTAGAAGGAGGAGTCGCGGGACTCGCTGTAGCATCAGGAGCAGCCGCTATAACATACGCTTTACAGAATATTGTTCAAAACGGTGACCACATCATCGCTGCCGACAATCTGTACGGAGGCTCATACAACCTGATAACACACACATTGACAACTCAGGGCGTCTCATACGACATCGTCAACGTTAACGACTTCGACACTCTCGAAAAAGCGATAAAGCCAAATACTAAGGTAATATACGCTGAGACTTTCGGAAACCCAAACTCAAACGTCACTGACCTCGACAAGATTGCCGAGATAGCACACAAACACAACATCGTCTTCATCGTCGACAACACATTCGCTCCTATATTGGTACGTCCTATCGAGCACGGAGCTGACGTGGTGGTCATCTCTGCCACAAAGTTTATCGGAGGACACGGCAGCAGCCTTGGAGGTGTCATCGTCGACGGCGGTAAATTCGACTGGAAGGCAAACGCCGACAAATACCCTACATTGGCGAAGCCAGACCCTTCATACCATGGTGCGGTATTCGCAGACGTAGCAGGCGCAGCAGCCTTCGTGACAAGAATCAGAGCCGTGATTCTGCGTGACACAGGCGCAACGATATCTCCATTCAACGCATGGACCCTCTTACAGGGAACAGAGTCTCTGCCACTTAGAATAGAACGACATGTTCAGAACACATTACGCGTGGTGGACTATCTGTCTAAACATCCTAAGGTGAAGAGTGTGTCACACCCGGCATTGCCAACACACCCAGACCATGCGTTATATAACAAATACTTCCCTAACGGAGGCGGCAGCATATTCACGTTCGAGATCAACGGCACACAGGAGGACGCATGGAAATTCATAGACTCACTTGAGATTTTCTCGCTCTTGGCTAACGTGGCGGATGTCAAGTCTCTCGTCATCCACCCTGCCACAACAACACACTCACAGCTTAGTCCAGAGGAGCTCAAAGAACAGCACATCACTCCGACTACCGTGAGACTGTCTATCGGCGTCGAGCATATCGACGACATCATAGACGACCTCGAGCAGGCGTTCAACAAGATTTGACATGACGGGCTATAACTGCCAAGGACTATAATGACATAAAAGGCAAGGCGGGTGACTTCATCTGAATGAAGCACTCGCCTCGCCTGTCTAAATACACCAAGGATTTCAAATGTCAAGATTATCATTGTTGCCTCTCTTTGTGAAAAAGGATAAACATGCGTAGCGTCGGCTACACTATCACCTGCCACAAAGCCTAAAGAGAGACCATACGTTCCTTCCCTCGTGAATCCACAAATCATGCAGTCAGACGTGCAGAAGAAAAGGTTTAATCATGTTAGCAATCTCGCTAAGCTCGTTCAAGGGAGCTGGCATATTCTACATACTGAATCGCTACACCATTTCGCACATTTTTCGTTGTCCGAAATTCCTCTTTTTCCGTTGACACGGGGCAACGAAAAAATGACTTTCAGTTTTTTCTCGTGTCTTATTCGGCATCTGAAATTCTCAAGTTAGGACGATGAAAAGTTCAGGTTAGGATTTTTAAATTCTCAGACCTGCGTATAGACTATATCCTAACCTGAAAATTTCAAAAAAGAGATACAAGATTTTTATTTGCCTTGTTTTAAGATTTTCAGCAAGTTAACCTATCTTAAATTAAAAATAGGCATGGGAAATTTCGTCACACAACAAATTGTCCATTATTCCACCTTATAGTCTCCACGTCTGCCAACCAATTAGCGTATATTTCCGCTCATACTGCAATATGTCTTATTGTCAAGCACGGAGCGGTCTCGGGTACATACGTCAAAAACGCTGTATGGCCGTATTTTATTATACCGGTAACAGTTAAGGAGTCACAAATAATTGCGTTACATCAAAGCAACACGAAAATCATCAACAAAAAAATACACTGATTTTATTTGTCATTAAAAAAATAATATGATATATTTGCACCCATATAAAGTAACTAATCGCATATGAGACACGTAAGACTAAACATATTATCCGCTATAATGTTCTCCGTAATGTCAGCGGCAGTGATGCCAGCTTACGCTTCGGAGGAGTCGCCGGAATTAGTCGCAGAGTTCGAGATGACACCAGTCACCATATCTGTTGACGGTTCGACATTACACATTAAAAACGCGGAAGGGACTACACTTGAGGTGTACAACCTGACGGGAGAGAAAGTATATACTCAGGATATAGACAGTCCGAGCAAGAGCGTTGAGCTTAACAACCTCCAGCACGGAGTATACATCGTAAAGGTAGGCAAAGTAGCGAGAAAAGTTTACCTGAAATAAGTAGGGTAAAGCACAACTACAATGCGTGAAGGTACAAACTGAAGTGTGGACGCAATAAAGTGCCCACACTTTTGTTTTCGAGAGCAAGTCAACCAGGATAACAACAACCAAGTCACTGTTAACAAAGTCCAATGAGCACATTTGACGAATACGACTTAGTCAAAAGACTTCAGAACGAATCAACGAGAAGGCAGGCTTTCGAGGAGCTGGTCAACCGCTACAGCCGGAAACTCTACTGGCAGATTCGTCACCTCGTTGTTGACCATGACGACAGTGACGATCTCTTACAGAACGTCTTTCTGAAAGTATGGAACAACATCGGCTCGTTTAAGGGAGACTCACAGTTGTTCACATGGTTGTACAGAATAGCGTACAACGAGAGCATCACGTTCCTCAACAAGAAAAAAGCTCAGCTGTCCATAGATGACATGGATGACGGAATAGCCAACACGCTTGAGGGAGACAGCTATTTCGACGGCGACGAGACTCAGATCTTGCTCCAAGAGGCTATAAGCACTCTGCCGGACAAACAACGAGCAGTCTTCACGATGAAGTACTACGACGAGATGAAGTACGAGGACATGTCCGAGATTACTGGTACCAGCGTCGGAGCACTTAAAGCGTCGTACCACATAGCCGTACAGAAAATATCCACTTATATAAGGTCAAAAGAGCTTTGACACGTATGAGGGCACATACGAAACGACACCCTTGCGGCTGACCCAAAGACAAAAGAGAACAACGGAGACGATAATCCGCGAACAAGACACCACACAATATGTATAAAAAGATAAATTGGCGATGATTTAAACCCCAAGATACATTATTTGTCATACTTACAAAAATGAATAATTCTATGACAAACTTCAACGACATCAACGACCTGAGAAAAGAAGATGTTTTCAGAGTTCCTGACAACTACTTTGAGAATCTCAGCGGAAGGATTATTCAGAACACAATAAACGATTCTGGAGAATCCTCACAAACAGAGACAAACAAAAGTACATCCTTTTTTAACAGAAACAGGCTGATATGGGGATGTGTGGGAGCGGCTGCCTGTGCGGCACTGCTGTTCGCAGTCTCACAATTCACAACAGGAATCAACAACGAGGAGACCGGCAACGTGCTCGCTAAGGTAGAGAACAAGAAAGTGACAGAGTACGCCGACACTGAGTCTAACGAGGAGAGTTACTTCACTGACTACACGCTAATCGACGGACAAGATGTCTACGCATACCTGGAGGGAGGAGAGATTTACTAACGTAACCTTCACACTCTTAAAACCATATTGACTATGAAACATTTTCTATCTTACACCATATTTATGTTTGCCGGACTCGTCGCCTTCGCACAAGGACCAAGGGGCGAAAGGGGTGAGAGAGGAGACGGCAAAGGATTCAACGCACAACTCTACAAGAAGTCATTGGAGGAGACAGTGACAAAAGAGGCGAACCTGACTCCTCAGGAAGCCGAGAAGATTTTCCCGATAATACACGAGATGCGAGACAAGATACGCAACATCAAGGACGAGGAGCGTAGGATGTTCAGAAACTCGAAAGATCTCACAGAGAGCGAATACGAGAAAATGCTGACCAAGTCTTGCGAGTACGGTATCGAGGAGCACAAGATTGAGATGACTTACTACAAAAAGCTGCACAGCGTGATAAGCTGGAAAAAGATAAACACTATCAGACGCTCTATAAAAATATTCGAGATGCAGGCCCTGATGAAATTCTCTCCTGACAAGAAAGGACCGCGAGGACCAATGGAGATGGACGACATGGGTAACGGGAAAAGAAAAGGAACACGGCTTTAAGCCATGTTCCTTTTTCTTTTTATGCGACATAAAGTCAACAGAGGTAGACTAACGCTTCCTTCCCGCCAACTTCCTTATTATATCTCCGTTAATCTTTGTGATACGCTGAGTCATCAGGACATTACGCTGCAAGAGCTGCTCAGACTTGACATACATATCATTGAAATGCTCAGCCAGAAAGTTCTGCAGATTGGTCGAGGTGTCAACCACTCCCTCGTCACTTGACGCCACACACAGCAGTCCCTTAGGCACAATCTCAACATCAATATCCTTACCTGTGTCCACAGGGTCACCATCATAGTGTATGACGCCCCTACCCTGACGATGAATACTGACTTTCTTACACCTGAATGTCTTGATTCGGCTGTTCTTGTCTATAGTACCATTGAACAACTGGAAAGAAATGGCCGGAGCGTCAACAGCCTTGAAAGGCTCGATGATTGTCACGTCCATCAGACCATCTCTTACAGACGCCTGCGGTGCGATGTAGGCGTTGTTACCATATTGAGAAGCGTTGGCGCAGGATATGAGAAAAGCCTTGTGGGAGATTCTGTTGTCCGCGTCATCCTCAATCTCTATATCGTACGTCTCGGGATTATAGCTGAGACCCGTCTGTAAGACATTCTCAACGTAAGTGAGAGGTCCTCGCTTCCCAGACTCAGCGAACTTCTTCGAGATAAATGCGTCAAACCCCACCCCACATGTACAGAAGAAAGGATACTCATTAACCAGTCCGTAGTCCATGTAGCTCACCTCACATTTATTTAATATCTTAATAGCCCCAAGAGGATCCAAAGGTATGTGCAAGTGACGAGCCAGTCCATTGCCAGAGCCACACGGTATAATAGCCAACGCCGTCTGAGTATGAACCAACGCACGAGCCGTCTCATTGACAGTACCATCACCGCCAATCGCACACACAATGTCCACACCTTGATTAGCCGCCGCCCTCGCTATCTCGGTGGCATGCCCCTGATATTTAGTCGTCACGATGTCACTGTCGAACTTACCCTTATCAAGATGAGTCTCCAGCAGCTGCAGAATACGCTTTTTACCAGAAGTACCAGAAATAGGATTGACAACAAAAATTATTCTTTTGTGATCACACATAAACAAAGCAATTACTTAAAGGATAATTCCATCTATTGCAATGCAAAAGTACGATTTTCTGAGCCAAATCAAACAAAAAGAACAATAGTTTTTACCATAAAAGCATTTTTTCGCATTTAAATACTATACTAAGTATTTTTTTAGTAAATTTGCAGCATAAAGCGTGACATAAAAACTGAAAAATATAAATACTAAGTTATAAGTGCATTCTTCCAAGTGTATCTCGGTGCTTTATGAGCAAAGAGATAAACTAATGAGTGCGCACTAAAAATGATTATGGGTTTATTACAAGAAAGAGCAAGTAAGTACAGAGAGCCTCAGAAATACATGGAGGCCGGAGTCTATCCTTACTTCAGAGAAATTGACAGCCACCAGGACACGGAGGTGATGATGAGCGGCAAGAAAGTGCTCATGTTCGGTTCAAACTCCTATATGGGACTCACGTATGACAAGCGTATCTGCGACGCCGCGATTAAGGCAATACAAAAGTATGGTACTGGCTGCGCCGGTTCTCGTTTTCTCAACGGAACTCTTGATTTACACGTTCAGCTCGAGCACGAACTCGCTGAGTTTGTAGGCAAAGACGAGGCTCTTGTCTATTCAACAGGTTTCACAGTTAACTCAGGAGTGGTGTCTTGTCTTACAGGACGTAATGACTACATCTTAGGTGATGACCGAGACCATGCGTCAATAGTTGACGGACGACGACTCTCATGGTCTCAGTTCTTCCACTACAAGCACAACGACATGGATGACCTCGAGAGACAGTTGATGCGTTGTCAGCCAGACGCTATCAAACTCATCGTGACAGACGGCCTGTTCTCTATGGAGGGTGACCTCGCTAAGCTTCCTCAAATCGTGGAACTGAAGAAAAAGTACAACGCCTCAATAATGGTTGACGAGGCTCACGGTCTAGGAGTGTTTGGTAAGAACGGAAGAGGTACATGCGACCACTTCGGAGTGACTGACGACGTGGACCTGATTATGGGAACATTCTCTAAGTCATTGGCTTCCATCGGTGGATTCATCGCCGCTGACAAGGAGACTATCAACCTTGTACGACACACCTCAAGAACTTATATATTCTCAGCAAGTAACACGCCTGCGGCTACAGCTGCAGCTCTCGAGGCTCTCCATATCCTGCAGACTGAGCCTGAGCGACAGGAGAACCTCTGGAAGATTACAAACTATGCACTTGAGCAGTTTAAGCAGGCCGGCTTCGAGCTCGGAGACACAGAGAGCCCTATCATACCTCTCTACGTTCGCGACGCTATAAAGACTTTTGAGGTCACTAAACTTGCATTCGACAAAGGTGTATTCATCAACCCAGTTATTCCACCAGCATGCGCTCCACAAGACACTCTCGTACGTGTTGCTCTTATGGCTACACACACTAAGGAGCAGGTTGACAGATGCGTTTCTATTCTCGTTGACTGCTGGAACGAACTTGGTCTCCCACTCAAGAAATAATGATGAGAAACAAATAATAAGAATCCGCGACAGATTTCTGCCGCGGATTTTTTTTGCTTAAACATCAGACGTATATGCACACATCATAACGGCTTAACAGTGAACGTGAAATATGTGTCAGGAAATGGCTCATCTGTAAGAGTGAAATGCCACCATTCTGAATGCATTGGACTGAAACCATGACGTAACATGGCATTACGTAATATCATACGATTGGCAAACTGCTCTGGCGTGATCTTACGGCCGGTAGGAGACGCACTGTTGTCCCCTGTATACTCTCCCGTATCAGGATTTCCACAAAAATCAGGATGACTCTCAGGACCAAACCAGTCGAAAGTACCTCCCATGTCCACGTCTCTCTCTGTTCTCATGTCAAACAGAGTTAAATCAACAGTTGAACCACGTGTATGTCCGCTCTTTTCACAGATATAATCTAACTTGAAAAGCACACTCTTATCCAAGTCAGGATAAAAATAAATCTTCATTAGAGTGTCAGAGACCTGCGACGCCCAACGTACAAAATGATCCACTGCCTTCTGAGGCCTGTAAGCATCGTAAATCTTTAGTCTGTAGCCCATACGACATAAATCATCACTGACAGCACGTAAACTGTCAGCCGCCACCCTAGTCAGAAGAGCTACAGGTAACTCATAACCGTCAATTCTCGTTCCCACAAAATTATATGAACCGAAGTATCTTATCTCAAGGATAACATCGGGAACAACATCGGTAAGGTTAACAAACTGACTACTATCACTCTCCGCATATAGCGTCACACTCGTAGAAGGCGAACTGTCTCTACACGAAATGAAACATGACAAACTGATAACCATGAAAAAAAATAAGGATAACCTACCAAACACTCTCATAATATAAAGATTTAGTTAACAATAAAATCTGTGTCAAAAGATATCACAACATCTAATATATGATGAACAAATATAATTAAAAAGAGGAAAAGAATGCTGAACAAGAGGAGATTTCTACAAGAAAACATAATGTCATAGGCATGATAAACAATATATGTAAAATGGGCATAACATTCCATATAGATTTATACACAATGTAAGTATGACATGAATACACATGAAACTAAAACAATAATATAACCATAGTATAAAACCATGTAAAGTAATTATTGCATATACCAACAAGTTTCACACAATAAGTGAGATCAATAAAACATGCTAACTAAAATGATTACTGTCCGCTAAAAGTTTTAATAAGAAAAAAGAAAGGGCTGATTTCCTAATTGTGGAGTCAGCCCAAATTGTTACCTTTGTTTTTGCAATAAAACTTCAATAACATGAACAAAGGTACGCATTTCTTCGGACAGCCGGTATATGGACAGTTAATAAAATGCTTGGACAAGGATAAAATCATTGAAATGAGCCGCAATCATGGCGGTGAGCGTTATGTGAAGTCGTTCGACGGCTGGCATCACCTGCTTACGATGCTCTATGCTGTCATCCTCCGCTTCGACTCATTGCGTGAAATAGAAGCCTCTATGCTGGCAGAGGTTCGCAAGTTGGGGCACCTCGGTCTTAAAACTATCCCAAGACGCAGTACTCTGTCAGATGCGAACTCCAGACGTTCGGAAAAGTTCTTCGAGGACGTATATCGTGACCTGTACGAGGCAAACAAGGTAACTCTTTCCTCGGACAGCCGGCGAAACGGCACAGAAGCATGGATAAAACGCCTGAGAATCATCGATTCCACGACCATATCCCTCTTCTCCAATCTCATTTTCAAAGGTGTCGGCCGTCACCCAAAGACAGGAAAGAAGAAAGGAGGCATCAAGGTGTATGCCGTAATCTCTGCAGATTTGGGTTACACTGATAGCAAATCTGCTAATGACGCTGCTGCAGCAAAGTTTGAAACGCAGGTGGAGTTTCTCAGGATTGGCTACCATGGTGAGAATTGTGCTCATGTACTATATCAATCTGGACTCATTCCTTGAAAGTCCTGACGAAGACTTGAAAAGAATGCTTGAAGAATGTGCAGAATCATCGCCGGATTTGGGAGGTTAATACAAATATGGGGCTTACTGAAAAAGGAAAGTCACTCAACTCCTGGGTTTCAAGGGGTAAAGTGACCTTGTATAATGTTTAGCGGACAATAATAGATATTTTAGTATAAGTCTCAAGTCTGAGATGAGAAATAGTGATGGTGTCTTAGCATATTGTCACGTTAGGTCTGCCGTCGCCGGCGTGTCACCCCGACTTCTCGCCTTTTCTGAGAATCATGCTCTCACCTATATATGTTGTGTCGTTGTGTGTGCTCGAAGGAAAGGACAACAAAAAAAGGAAGCTTACACCTACGTGTAAGCTTCCTTTTGTGTGACTCGCATAGGATTCAAACCTATAACCTTTTGATCCGTAGTCAAATGCTCTATTCAGTTGAGCTAGCGAGCCGTCTTGGAGTCAAGCCCTGTGAGGCACATGCCCCTTTTCAGGTGCAAAGATAGCATGATTTTGTCAAACGTACAAGCCAAACGCCAAGAATTAGTTGTTTTTTTTCTTTTTTCTTTTCAGTTGTTCTGCTATCGCCCACTGAATCTCCGCCTCATCTTCCTTGTCCATGGCGGACAGGATGTCTCCGAAGAGTATGTGTGAGGATATGTTGTCTGGCTTCAGTGTCGTGCAACGGTCTAAGTCTGCGCATGCCTGCTCGAACTCTCTCATGGTGAAAAGAATCTTTCCTCGTGAGTATAAGGCCTTGAAGTGTGTGGGCGCGATCTCCAGCGCCTTGTTGACCGCGGTCAGCGCCTCTTGCAGCTTTCCCATGCTGAGCAGGGTGCGTGCCTTGCTCACGTGGGCGTCGACGTATCTCGGCATCATGCGTATGGCCTTGTCGAAGTTCGCTATGGCGGCTTTCTCGTCTCCCATCTCCAGGCAGTCGTTTCCGAGGCTGTAGTATTCCGCGGCATACTCGTTGAGTGTGCGTTGCTTCTCGTTGATCTCCTTTTGCTTGTCGTCCAGTTGTCGTCTCAGATCGTCGATCTGTGCTTTGAGAGTGTTGATAACTCCGAGCTTTCTCCTTATGTATCTCCTTGCCCATGGTTTCTCGATGTCATACCTGGCGTGTATGGCTTTGAAGAAGTGTATGAGGCAGTCATCGAAGTCTCCTTTGTCGAAACTCTGCACGGCGTCGAAGTACTCGATGTCGGCGCTGGCTCTCTTGAGTGCCATCTCCACGTCGTCCTGATTGTTGAAGCGTTCGGAGAAACGTACTATGTTTGGGTTGACGAACACGTCAGATGGTGTTATGGCTTTTTTCAAGTGCAGTCCGTCGAGTGAACGGCATCGGCTCAGCGCCACGTACGTCATGCCGCCGGCGAAGACACCTCCGGAGAAGTCGATGGAGACACGTGAGAAGGTGAGTCCCTGACTCTTGTGTATGGTTATTGCCCAGGCCAGTCTTACCGGGAACTGTGTGAATGTGCCAAGCTCCTCCTCGTCGATTCTCTTCTCCTTCTCGTTGTAAGTGTAACGGACGTTGGCCCACATCGCCCTCTCCACGTCGAGCTCTTTGCCATCGTCTGTCAGCACGTAAAGGTGATTGCCTGTCTCAAGGTCAATACCGGTCACTGTGCCTATCGTTCCGTTGACCCATCGTTTGTCTTGGTCGTTCTTGATGAATATGACCTGCGCTCCAACCTTCAGCTCAAGTTCGTACTGTGTGGGTAGGGAAGAGTCGGGGAAGTCTCCCTTAATCTCACCTTTAAATATAGTAGGGCTGCCATCTATAGCGTTAAGGTTGGTCTGGTTGATGCTGTCCACCACGTCACGTCGTGTGGCGAGGGTGACGAACATGCCATTGCCATCGCTCACGTCTTTGTCGACGCAAGTGTTGAGCAGCTGTAAGTCGTGAGTGGATGTGTTATTGGTGCGAATGTGGTCGAGAACGCTGATGAAGGCGGCGTCGTTCTGCCTGTACACCTTGGTGAGTTCTATGGACACGAGACGCATCTCCCGGAACACATGTGCGGAAAAGAAGTGCGGAGTGTCCCAATAACGTGTGAGGATCTCGCTCTCATCCCTGGTGACCACGGGCTCCAGCTGGAACACGTCACCCACCAGCAGCATCTGCTTCCCGCCGAAAGGTTGTCTGAAGTTACCTGAGTAGACACGCAGCAGTCTGTCGATGAAGTCGATGATGTCCGCTCTTACCATAGAGATCTCGTCTATGATGATCAGTTCCAAAGACTTGAGCAATTTGATTTGACTCTTATTGAATTTCAGTGACTGCTTCATCCTGCTCGGAGTCGAGTAGCGGTTGTCATCGGGTATCAGCGGGTAGAAAGGCAGATGGAAAAAGGAGTGCAAGGTGCTGCCTTCCGCGTTTATCGCCGCTATCCCTGTAGGAGCCAGGACGACGTACTTCTTTTTCGTGTTCTGGCATATGTACTTGAGGAACGTCGACTTACCCGTTCCGGCTTTACCTGTCAGAAAGACTGACTGACACGTGTGCTGTATCAGGTTCAGTGCGTTCTTGAACTGCGGATTCTCTGTGTCTATCGTATTTTGAGTAGGCATTGACGATTCGTGTGACAAGTTTATGACGGACGATGTCCTTCTCGCTCATGTGTATTATGGATATTCCCTTGATGTTTTTCAAGACCTCAGTGGCTTCTCGTAGGCCGGACTTGACGCTGTGTGGCAGGTCAATCTGTGTGAGGTCTCCAGTGATAATCATCTTGGAGCCTTGTCCCATGCGTGTGAGGAACATCTTGATTTGCTGTGTCGTGGTGTTTTGAGCCTCGTCCAGAATGACCACTGCGTCATTGAGCGTACGTCCTCTCATGAAGGCCAGCGGGGCGATCTGTATGACGTTTTGTTCCATGTATTCCTGCAGTTTCTGTGCAGGTATCATGTCTTGCAGGGCGTCGTACAACGGCTGCAGGTAAGGGTCTATCTTCTCTTTCATGTCGCCAGGTAGGAATCCCAGCTTCTCGCCAGCCTCCACTGCTGGTCGTGACAGTATGATCTTGCGTATCTCCTTGTTCTTCAGCGCACGTACGGCGAGGGCGATACTGACGTATGTCTTTCCCGAACCTGCCGGCCCGATGGCGAACACCATGTCGTTTTCCTGAAAAGCTTCCACTAGTGCCGTCTGGTTCTGACTGCGCGGCGTGACGGATTTGCCCGACACGCTATACACGATGACGTCGCTGTCACCGTCTTCGTTCTTTGTGCTCTCACCCTTCGTGATGCAGATTATCGCCTCCTCGTCGAGGGAGTTGTACTTGGCGCAGTGTTGCTGCATCTTGTCGACACACTCCTCAAAGGAGCACATCTCCTCCTCGTCGCCCATCACTTTCATGATGTTTCCTCTTGCAATGATACGTAGCTTGGGATGAAGCGACTTGATCATCTGAAGGTTGGAGTTGTTCACTCCGTAGAATGTGACCAGGTCAACATTGTCTAATACTAAATGTTTTTCTATCAATGTTCTGAGCCGTTGTTATGTAAATGTGTGATGTTGTTGTGTTTGTATGTCGAAGCGCGTCGTCATGAGGCTGCGCTGTCACTTCATATCGTGGTTCATGAGACGGTAGTTAGCCATCTCTTCGAACTTAGTTCCAGGTCTTCCGTAGTTGGCGTATGGGAAGATGTTGATGCCGCCTCGCGGAGTGAAGAAGCCCGTCACCTCAATGTACTTTGGGTCCATTAACTTGATGAGGTCTTTCATGATTTTGTTGACACAGTCCTCATGGAAGTCACCATGGTTGCGGAACGAGAAGAGGTAAAGCTTCAGACTCTTGCTCTCCACCATTCGCTGGTCAGGAATGTACGAGATACGTATCTCCGCAAAGTCAGGCTGCCCGGTGATAGGGCACAGACTGGTGAACTCCGGGCAGTTGAAACGTACCCAATAGTCGTTTTCCGGATGTTTGTTCTGGAATGACTCAAGCACCTCAGGAGCATAGTCCTGCCTGTATTCTGTTTTCTTGCCCAAGTTGACAAGTCCTTCTTTTTCTCTGTCGTTGCTCATATGCGCAGTCGGATTATTCATTTTTGATTTTTCCACTTTCCTTGCAAAGTTAGCTGAAACGTGTCTAAAAGCAAAAAATGGTGTTGATTATTTTTGAAAATACCTTTATTCTACATACCTTTGCGTGTATGTGACAAGAAAAAGAGTTTGTGCGAAAAGTACGGACCAATGTGTCTTCGACACTTTGTTGAGAATGAAAAAAGATAAATCTGATTATGTATAAGGGTATTGACTGTTTTGTTTCCTACTTGGGTGTGGAAGACACTGAAGATATGATTTGCCAGCTGAAGGCATACAGGCAGGTGGACAAGATTTTCGTCCTTGTGCCGGAAGGCTTTGACGGGGCGTTCGAGGGATGTGAGAATCTGGTGGCTGATAACCTGATGTCTTCGGACGTAATCGAGATGATAGCGTCTCGCGCGTCCTCCGACTACGTGCTTATTTCTCTCGGACAAAATAAGGTCTCGTTGGGATACGGGGCTCTGAAGAGACTCTACAACGTGGCTTATAGTCTCAGTGCGTCACTGCTTTTCTCCGACAGGTATAAGATTCTAGAAGGAAAACGTGTGGCGTCACCTACCATTGACGTGCAGTTCGGAAGTGTGAGAGACGACTTCGACTTCGGCTCCGTGACCATCAACTCAGTGGCGTTGATGCGTGAGTTCGTGTCTCAGCGTGAGAAACGCTCGCTCCGCTATTCCGGATGGTATGAGTATCAACTGTTCCTGCTGAGACATAAGTATGTGGCTCCGATGTTCCACCTACGCGAGTTCCTGTACACGGAGAATGAGACGGACAGTAGAAAGAGTGGGGAGAAACAGTTTGACTATGTTGACCCTCGCAACCGCGACGCGCAGATTGAGAAGGAGATGGTGTTCTCCGACCACCTGAGAGCAATAGGAGCTTATATAGACTCAGACACGGTCATACCTGTGGACTTGAGCAGACATGAGTTCGAGAACGAGGCGTCGGTGATAATCCCTGTGCGAGACAGAGCAAGGACCATAGAGGACGCAGTGCGTTCGGCGCTGTCACAGGAGACGACGTTCAAGTATAACGTCATCGTGGTGGATAATCACTCCACGGACGGAACGATGGAGATTCTCAACAGACTGGCGGAGGAGGACGCAAGAGTGATACACCTCGTGCCGGAGAGAGACGACCTCGGCATAGGAGGGTGTTGGTATTACGCAGTGAGCAGGACTGAGTGCGGACGATTCGCAGTGCAGCTCGACAGCGACGACTTATACAGTGGCAAGGACACGCTGCAGCGTATAGTAAACAAGTTCTATGAGGAAGAGTGTGCCATGGTCATTGGCTCGTACCGCATGTGTGACTTCCAGCTTAACACCTTACCGCCGGGACTGATTGACCATAAGGAGTGGACGGACGAGAATGGACGTAACAATGCTTTAAGAATAAATGGTCTTGGTGCGCCGAGAGCTTTCTTCACACCTTTGCTTAGGAAGATTGGCGTGCCTAACACTAGCTACGGAGAGGATTATGCGCTTGGACTGGCGTTCTCAAGGAAATACAAGATAGGACGTATATATGATGAGGTATATCTGTGCCGCAGATGGGAGGGTAACTCCGACGCGGCGTTGTCTCCAGAGAAGGTCAACGCCAACAATCTGTACAAGGATGGTCTGAGAACGATAGAGATATTGGACCGCTGCAACCTGAATGAGTTCTGGAACTCTGTGGCTTCAGAAGAGATGGCTAATGACCTGTTCGACAAGCAGATTAAGGTATGGGACGAGGCTGCAGAGCGTTATGAGAACCTCAAGGGTGCTGTCACGAATAAGCTGTTGTTCTCCGACTGCTGTTTCTCTGTCCAGTATAACCCGGCGCGCGTCACAAGCACAGGTGCCAAGATGGACGCCAAGACGCTGAGTGAGAGACCGTGCTTCCTTTGTGACATCAACAGGCCGAATGAGCAGATAGAGTATCCTCTTGAGAGAAAGTACCATCTGTTGGTCAATCCGTATCCTATACTGCCAAAGCATTTCACAATACCTAAGAAACACCACTCTCCACAAGTCATACTGGAGAATTATGAGGACATGATGCGCATCACCCAGGGTATCGGTGGCAAGATGCTCGTCTTCTACAACGGACCGTTGTGCGGTGCGTCTGCGCCAGACCACATGCATTTTCAGGCTGGTAGCCGAGGCGTGGTGCCTATCGAACGTGACTGGGCCAAGAAATATAAGGTGAAAGCTTCACGTGTCTACCCTATAAGTGAGGATGAGTACCTCGAATCTTGCAGGCTGGAACCGATAGCCGATGACACGGGCATATTCAGCCTTCGCGGCTATATCTGTCCTGGAGTGGTGGTTGTCACAAGAACGCCTGAGGCTAACCTGTCACTGTTCAAGAAGATATATGATGTGCTGCCGGTGCCGGAAGGGGCTGTGGAGCCGATGATGAATATTCTCTCATGGAAGGACGCAGACTCGTACGACGGCTCGCAGAGACTGGTGAGTGTGATAATACCGAGAAGTAAGCATAGACCGGACTGCTACTACGCCGAGGGCGACGACAATGTGATGGTCAGCCCAGGAGCGCTTGATATGGGTGGACTCATTATCACTCCTCGTGAGAAGGACTTCAAGAAACTGACACCTGCCATGGCCGTGTCTATCATACGTGAGTGCGCCATGTCGCTCGATGACGAGTTGGATATGGTGATGAAGATGAAAGGCTCATTGTTGCAGATGTAACAATGAGTTTGTCTAAATTCTTATCTTGTTTTTTTGTTGATATGGATGAACCGTTAATAAGTGTCGGGATATTACATGCCCCGAGTGTGCGTTTCACACTTCACTCAGACTATTTGAGTGACGGTGACGTGGTGACGGGCGAGCAAGAGGTGGTCATACATGGCGGCAAGCTGCTATGGAACGGGAGGGAGAGTGACTGCTTCGTCTTTGACGCTAAGGACGAGGACGCCTCTTTCACATTGTCGGATGTCACAATAGGTATTGACTTCCATTGGGAACGGAAGGAGATGCAGACGTTCAAGGGGGCGTTGAGGGTGATAATGGACGATGATGCTGTGTGTGTCGTCAACGTTCTTCCTCTGGAAGAGTATCTGAAGAGCGTCATCTCGAGTGAGATGAGTTCCACTGCCAGTCTGGAGTTCTTGAAGTCGCACGCCATAATAAGCCGCTCGTGGGCGCTTGCGCAGGTACGCGGAGTCGCTGGCGGTGGTGAGACGTCAAACGGAGTGGACACGTCAGATCTGCACGTGAGGTGGTATGACCATGATGCTCACAGCAAGTTTAACGTGTGTGCTGACGACCACTGTCAACGCTACCAGGGTATCACACGTATCAAGGGCGATAACGCTGTTGAGGCTGTGAGAGCCACGCGCGGCATGGTGTTGATGTATGACGGGGAGATATGTGATGCGCGATTCTCCAAGTGCTGCGGTGGCGTGATGGAGGAGTTTCAGAATTGTTGGGAGGATAAGCCTAAGGCCTACCTGCGCGCCGTGCCAGACTCAGTCGGCGGAGGTAAGGCATTCTGTGACACGACGGACAAAAGAATACTGTCACAGGTCCTCAACGGATATGACCAGGAGACGGTGAATTTCTTCAGGTGGAGACAAGAGTATGGGGTCAAGGAACTGTCGGAACTGATAAAGAGAAAGTCCGGCGTCGACTTCGGTGATGTCGTTGACCTTGTGCCGGTGAAATGCGGACCGTCAGGACGACTGGTGCTGCTCAAGATAGTGGGCACTAAACGCATGTTGACAGTCGGAAAGGAGCTGGAGATAAGGAAGTGGCTGAGTGACACTCATCTGTACTCGTCTGCCTTTGATGTGGAGAAGGTGGTGGATGACAAAGGCGAGGTGACGCGTTTTGTCCTCAACGGAAGAGGATGGGGACATGGTGTCGGACTCTGTCAGATCGGAGCTGCCGTGATGGGAGACAAAGGATATGGCTACGACGAGATACTCGCTCACTATTATCCTGGCTCAAAGATTGAACGGATATATTAATCACAGATATTATTATTAGGTATGAGAGGTGCAAAGCCTTACCATTGGGTTCCTTCGTTATATCTTGCCGAGGCTTTGCCTTTTACGGCAGTGATGCTCACGTCTGTCCTGATGTTCAAAGAGTTCGGGCTGACAGACGGGGAGATAACATTGTATACAGGATGGCTTGGACTGCCATGGGTCATCAAACCTATATGGAGTCCCGTGATAGACAATTTCAAGACTAAGAGATGGTGGGTCATCACCATGCAGTTTGTGCTGGGATGCGCATTGGCCCTCGTGGCTTTCACTTTGCCTCTATCCTTCTGGTTACAGGGCTCTTTGGCATTGTTCATGGTAATTGCGTTCGCAAGTGCCACACATGACATCTCCGCCGACGGTTTTTACATACTCGGACTCCAGGACAGAGAGCAGGAACTGTATGTCGGCGTCCGTAACACGTTCTACAGGATTGGTATGGTGGTTGGACAGGGAGGTCTGGTGATCTTTGCCGGAATGTTGCAGAACGGCATGTTCGGCAACACGTTCGCTGACGGCAGGATGTCGTGGATGACTGTCTTCGTGGTGTCTGGCGCACTGATGCTGTTGTTGGCGCTCTACCATGCGAGGGTGTTGCCGAAGGTGGAGACCGGTGTGTTACGTGATGCCTTCCATGTAGGTGAGCAGGCAAGGGAGTTCGTCCGCACGTTACGTTTCTTCCTGAGTAAGGAGCATCTCCTGTCCGCCGTGGCTTTCATCTTGCTCTTCCGTCTGCCGGAGGGTCTGTTGACCAAGGTCGTACCGCTGTTCCTGACTCGCTCACGCTCTGATGGAGGACTGGAGCTGTCCAATGTGGACTTTGGTTTTATCAGCGGTACTCTCGGTGTCATCGGTCTGCTCGCTGGAGGTGTCATCGGAGGTTGGATAGTGTCCAGATGGGGTCTGAAACGAAGCCTGTGGCCTCTTGTTATGTGTATCACCCTGCCTGACATCGTATATGTGTATCTCAGCTATGCCCAACCTGACAACCTATGGATTGTCGGCACTTGCCTGTGTTTTGAACAGGTGGGATACGGATTGGGATTTGCCGCATACACGCTGTACCTCGTGACCTTCTCACGCGGTGAGCGTACCACTGCGGTGTTCTCCATCTGTACTGCCGGTCAGTATCTTGGAGGTGTGATGATACCGGGTATGTTGTCCGGTGTGATTTCTGAGAACATGGGTTATAGACAGTTTTTCATCATCGTGATGCTCTTCTGTCTCGTCACGTTCGCCGTGACTGCTTGTCTGAAGGTGCCTGATGAGTCGGCGGAGAGAAAATGACACTCATTACCTGTATATTTTTCTTATACACAGGGATAACGGAGGCGGAATGCGCAACCTTCGTTATCCTTTGTTTTTTGTCGTCTCTTTGCGCACAAGGTGATATGATCGTTTGTTTGAGAACTCCGCTTCTCAAGGCTACTGTCACATCCAGCTCTGTTGTGATTCTGTTTGTGATACAGGGTGAATAACGGACAATTTGGTCTGTGACCAAATTTCCCATACCTGTTTTTTTACTATTACTGTCCGCTAAAAGTTTTAATAAGAAATATTGGTGTCCGCTAAACATGCATCAGAGCCTAAATTCACTTATTTTCATGTTAGACAAGCCCCCTTTGAAAGGGTGTTAACGGCTGTCCGCTTAAAAATCCATTTGATAGATGAAAAAATACATATTATATATGGTTGTATTTGCCATTTTAAGCCCTACTTTGCTGCTTTTCCCCTACAATGGGGATATATACATCCAGCATTTCGGCTGTCCGAGGAAATAATGCTTTTGAAAATGCATCCAGATTTTTAGCGGACACCAATAAATGAAAATAAGAGGGCGCCGTATCTCCGGCGCCCTTCATTTGTCCGGCTATCGGTGTAGCCGTCATATTCTTGTGGTGTGACTTAGATGCCGAGCTTCTTCTTTGCCGCGTCAGCTGCGCTGTTCACGGCGTTAGTAGTCTTCTCGTTGATCTTGTCTACTGCCTTGTTAGCCTCTTCGTTAGCTTTCTCCTTGGCAGCCTCCTTCACTTCCTCCTTCACAGTCTTGGCATCTGAAGTGGCAGCGTCCTTAGCGCCAGTGGCGAGTGAAGACACTGATGATGGCATGTTCTTGATGCCGTTGATAAGCTCGTCGACAGTAATCTCGCCGTTAGCGAGGTCGTTAAGGTCGTCTTTGTGAGCGGCAGCGAACTCCTGCAGCTTGTAAGCGTATTTCTTAGCCTCTGCAGTGTCACCATTGGCAATCATCTCCTTTATCTTGTCAAACTCAGCCTTGATGGCGTCGATGTCACCATTCTGAATGGCCTCCTCGAGAGTCTTCTCTATTGACTCGTCTACGACGTCAGCTGTCAATGTGTCTTCTGTCTCAGCAGTCTTTGTTGAGTTACCGCAAGAGGAAAATGAGATTGCTGCTACTGCGGCGATAGCGATAAAAATTTTTTTCATAACAACTTTTGTTTTACTTATTAGATATTTGGTGTTTTTGTTTTCTAACATGTAATACTGCAAATATAGTGAGTTTTTTTATTAACTTTGCATTATATATGCTAAAAATGATGTCAAAATGAGAAATGTTTCCCACGTGTTGATAGTGGTTCTCTGCTTTCTTCTAACTGCTTGTGGTGAAGACCGCACGCATGAATATGAGGAACTTACCCAACATAATCATTGGATATATGATGTGATGTGTGACAAGTATTTATGGGCTGACAACATAACGGACGAGCCGGCATGGAAGAAGTTCTTCGGAGACGCCGACACGTTCCTCGGAGTGGTCACCGCATATGGTGATGACGATGACTGGTCTTATGTGCTTTGTGACACGGTGGAGTCTGATCCGCACTCTCGCGGCTACTATAATCACGGGGAGTGTTACGGCTTTGACTTCGTGCTCATGACGGATCCTACGGGACAGACGTCGAAGCAGTATGTCAGGGTGAAGACTGTCTATCCCGGCTCACCGGCAGAGGAGTGTGGCTTGTCTCGAGGTGACTTCATCTCTTTCTACGACGGATATAAGTTGTCTTCCTCTAATGTCTCTAATCTGTGTTCGGGACAGGGATGCGTGCTGACTGTGTGTCATCTCGGATATGACATGAATGAGCAGGCGTTTGTGTGGGAGGACACCGTGAGTATGGTGATGGGGGCGGCAAGACTGGTTGACGACCCCGCTTTTCCTGTTATTGCCGTTAAGGATACTTTGGGGATGAAGGTGGCGTACATGATGTGTAACCACTTGTCTCCGGACAAGCTTACGTTAGGTGATAACGTGTATATGAGTCAGCTGGATGAGATTATGGGAGGATTTCGTGAGTCAGGAATCTCGGAACTGATTCTCGACTTTCGTCTGTGCAATGACGGGACACTGGATATGGTGAGACGGTTGGCTTCGTATGTGGTGGACCAGACATGCAGGGACGGCGTATTTGCTAAAACGTTGTGGAACAGTAATAACTCGGACTTGGACTCTGTGTACTATTATGATTCGTCAGTGGCCTCACTCGGACTTGGCAGGGTGTATGTCATCGTCTCTGGATATACGCAAGGAGCGGCTGAATGGTTCATCAACTCTCTCAGAAAGTCTCAGGGAGATGAGAATGTTATTCTTGTTGGACAGACGACTGCCGGGCAGAATGTGATGACAGCCTCTTTTCGTTCCGATGTCTATGGTCTGACCTTGTGTCCGGCCGTGGCGTATGTGGCTGACGCGGACGGGGAGTATGACTACTCTGCGGGTTTCACTCCTTCGTATGATAATGTGGTCAATGAGTATGACTATGTGCAGCTTTATCCGTACGGCGACGCGCGTGAGACTCTCTTGAGCCGTGCTTTCTATCTAATTGCTCATTGACCTGTATGTGGATATGTGAACGTAATGCGCTGACTGTCTGAAGAGGGCAGAGTGACTGTGTCCTCTTGTCTGATTGTCTGTTGAGGTCTGACGGCTTGTGTGTCGTCTGCTATATATGTGTATGATGTTGCTCGTCGTACTCTTGCCTGATTGCGGGAAGAGTACGATGAGTTTTTTGTTGTGTACAGCGGATATGTCTGTTTCGTGTCGTATATACAAGATTTATCTGCCGGACTCTTTCTTGTGGTGTTTGATGTGCCATATGTCAACGGCGAACTTCCCGTGATGTCTTACGGAAGGTGGTGTTTTGTTGTGAATGGTGTCCGAAATGTTCATTTTTGCCCCTTGTAATTCATATTGCGCACATTGACGAAACATTTTCGGTGTTTGTGTATGACACTCTTGAATAACTTCGCATCAAAATAGGAAAAACCAGCTGCCCGGACGCGACGGACTATTGTAAGGTGTACTCAGTGTATACGGTAGTATGTGGTTCTTACGGTTTGTGTTCTCTTTCTTCGTCCCTGCTTGAGTGTTGAGTGCAGTGAGGATGACGTTGATTATAAGGAGTCACGAGATTTTTTAGAAGTCTGTCTAATACCATTCTAAGGAATATTAATTAACTATACATATATTTATGATATCAAAGAAGGTGTTTGTAACGCTGGTGACAGCTGTCTCGCTGGCTGCGTGTAGTGGAAAGTATGAGAAAGTGGATAAGGGAGTGCTCGTGCATGTGGCACAGTCAGACTCTTGTCCGTCATCACCACGCCTGGTCCGTGTTCAGGTAATGGGAGAAAAGGTTATGCGTGTGTCTGCCACGGCGGATAAGTCGTTCGCTGACAAGCAGAGCTTGATAATAGTGAATCAGGATGACAAGGTTAAATATGACGTCTTGGAACATGGCGACACGATAGTCGTCAGCACTGCTTGCATGAGCGCTAACGTGTTGTGCTCTACGGGTGAGGTGTGGTTCACGGACTCCATAGGTCACATCGTGGCAAGGGAACGTAATGGCGGAGGCAAGGAGTTTACCCCGTATACGTGTACACAGACTCACGCCGATGGTAAGCAGGAGCAGTACAAGGGCTGGACAACCAGACTTGTCTTTGAGAACATCGACAATGATGAGGCATTGTATGGACTAGGACAGCACCAGGCAGATGAGTGGAACTATAAAGGACGCAACGAGGAACTTTTTCAGTATAACACTAAGGTGAGTGTGCCGTTTGTAGTGTCAAGCAATAACTATGGTATATTGCTTGACAACTACAGCCTGAGCCGTTTCGGCAATCCTAACGACTATTCACAGTTGCACGAGGTGTTTGACCTCACCGACAAAAACGGACAGCCGGGAGCATTGACGGGAACGTACACCTCACCAGAAGAGGATACTCTCGTGAGAAGAGAGGACAGCATCTATTTCGAGAACTTGAAGTCAGCGCGTAATCTCCCGACCTATAAGCTGGAGAATGCCACTGTGGTGTACGAGGGAACGATAACGCCAAGGAAAACGGGTGAGTACCGCTTCTCACATTATTACTCAGGATACCAGAAGGTGTTCATTGGAGATAAGTCCGTGTATACTGAGGACCTGGTGAACAGCGGAGCTGAGGCTCAGGAGATATGGAGAACGGCCTGGAACCCTAACGCCAGAAAGTTCTCAATGAAGATGAACGCCGGCACTACCTATCCTATACGTATTGAATGGAGACCTGACGGCGGTGAGGCGTATTGCGGACTGAGGGCGCTCGAGCCGGTTGACGACAACGAGCAACGCAGACTGTCACTTTGGAGTGAGATGTCACAGCAGCTTGACTATTATTTTATTTTAGGTGATAATACGGATGAGGTGATAGCGGGATACCGTAAGCTGACAGGTAAGTCACAGGTTATGCCGCAATGGCTGCTCGGATATTGGCAGTCACGTGAGCGCTACAAGACACAGGACGAGATTCTCGGTGCCCTGGACGGCTTCCGCCAGCGCCATCTTCCTATCGACAATATTGTCATGGACTGGAATTATTGGGTAGATGACCAGTGGGGAGCATTCAAGTTCGACCCTGAACGATTCAGCGACCCTAAGGTGATGATTGACAGCATACATAGTCAGAATGCCAAAATCATGATAAGCTGCTGGCCTAAATACTACCTTGAAACGGATAATTTCAAGGAACTGAATGACAAGGGCTATATCTATCAGCAGAGTATCAAGGACAGTCTTTATGACTGGCTCGGATACAGATATGCCTTTTACGACGCTTACAATGAGGAAGCGAGACGTATTTTCTGGAGACAGTTGTACGAGAACCTGGGCGTCATCGGTATGGACGCCTGGTGGATGGACGCCAGCGAGCCTAACGTGCGTGACTGCACTGACATACCTTACCGTAAGCTGCTTTGCGGACCTACAGCATATGGCTCTTCTGATGAGTATTTCAACGCATACTCAATAGTCAACGCCGAAGCGATATACGATGGACAGCGAGCTTATGAGACGGCTGTAGAGAAGGCCGTGGCAGAGAAACCCGGATCTGACGCTCCTTCCGCAAAGTGGTTGCACGAAAACGTGAAATGGAACGCAAACGGCTCCGGCAATGAATTCTCTCCGGAGAACAAACGCGTGTTCCTTCTCACACGTAACGGATTCGCTTCTGAGCAGCGTTATGGCACAGCGACATGGAGCGGAGACATCGGCACGAGATGGGAGGATCTGAAAGCACAGATTACAGCGGGACTGAACTTCTCAATCTCAGGCATCCCGTACTGGAGCCAGGACATTGGCGGATTCTCTGTCGAGAGACGCTACTCCGAGGCACAATCAATCTTCGACGCTACAGGAAAGGAAAACAATGACCTGAAAGAATGGAGAGAGCTGAACGTGAGATGGCACGAGATGGGTATGTTCGCACCGATGTATCGCTCACACGGACAATTCCCGTTCCGTGAGCCTTGGAATATAGCTCCTGAGACGCACCCTGCGTATAAGGCAATCAAGTCTTGCCTTGAGCTGAGGTACAGACTCATGCCGTATATCTATTCACTGGTGGCTGACGTGCACTTCAAGGATTACACGATCATGAGACCTATGGTCATGGACTTCGGTAAGGATAAGAATGTTCTTGACATCGCTTATCAGTTCATGTTCGGACCATCGCTGATGATTAACCCTATATATAAATATGGTGAGAGACAGAGAATGGTGTATTTCCCTAAAGGAAAGACTTGGTATGACTTCTTCACTGGTGCTGCGGTGTCAAACGGCGGTGAGGAGAAGATGATGCCTGCTCCTTACGAGCATGTACCTGTGTTCGTACCGTCCGGAAGTATCATCCCTGTAGGTGAGGCCATGGAGTTCACAGGCGAGAAGAAGAATGAAGTGATACGCCTGTTTGTGTATGAGGGCAGTGACGGCACGTTCAACCTGTATGAGGACGAGTGCGTGAACTATGGTTACGAGGCTGGACGTTTCTCTAATATCAGGTTTACGTACGACGACAAAGATAAGACTCTCACTATATCCGACAGACAAGGCACGTTCCCAGGTATGCTGGAAAAACGTAAGTTCGTCATTGTGAAAGTGGGTGCCAACACCGCTCAGCCGTACAATCCAGAGGCGAAGGGCGTGGAGGTAATGTATAACGGTGACAAGAAAGTCGTAAAACTTTAATGGTATGAAAACAATACGTTTGGCAGTTCTTCTCCTGGCCTGCCTCGGACTCAATGACTCTGTGGCGCAAAACCCGGTGATCAAAGGTTTCTACCCTGACCCTTCCGTGTGTAGGGTGGGTGAGGATTTCTATCTCGTCACAAGCTCGTTCCAGTTCTTCCCTGGAGTACCTATCTTCCACTCTAAGGACTTGGTCAATTGGGAACAGATAGGCAATGTGCTTGATAGACAAGAGCAGCTGCCGCTCAAGGATGCGACGTGTTGGGGCGGAATATATGCCCCGACCATCAGATATAATGATGGGGTGTTTTACATGATAACGACAAATTGCTCCTCAAAGGGTAATTTCCTCGTCACTACCACAGATCTGAGAAAGGGATGGTCTGACCCCGTGTGGCTTAAGCAAGGCGGTATCGACCCGTCTCTGTATTTCGAAGATGGTAAGGTGTGGATGGTGTCTAACCCTAACGACGGCATATACTTGTGTCAGATTGATCCGAAGACTGGTGAACAGCTGACAGAGTCCGTCCTCTTGTGGCAGGGTGACGGCGGACGCTATCCGGAGGCTCCGCACCTTTATAAGATAGGCGAGTACTATTATCTTATGATTGCGGAAGGCGGCACTGAGCTCGCTCACAGTGAGACGATAGCGCGCAGCAAGAGTATCTTCGGACCTTACGAGAGCAACCCCGACAATCCTATCCTTACTAACTGCTGCAGAGCGGCGCAAGGAAACAGCGTGCAGGGAATCGGACACGCCGACCTCGTCGAGGCTGCTGACGGCAGCTGGTGGATGGTGTTCCTCGGACACAGACCAATGTCTGGCGCTAATCATAATCTGGGAAGAGAGACGTTCCTGCTTCCTGTGACATGGAGAGACGGCTGGCCTGTCGTCGGCAAGAACGGAACGGTAAGCGAGAGGATGGATTTCCAGACTCTTCCGCAGAAAAGTGTCGTGAAGAGGCCAGGACGTGTGACGTTCTCCGACTACGCTGACGGCTCGTTCTTCCTGAGGAGACGTGATTTGCCGGAACTGGTTTACATGAGAAATCCTAAGGAGAGTTTCTATAACATCAAGTCCGGCAAACTGGTGCTCACTGCCTCTGCCGACCGTCTGTCAGACGTGAGCGGCTCACCTGTGTTCTTGGGACGCAGACAGCAGGACATGGCCTTTTCTTTCGACGCCTCTATGACGCTACGTGATGCGGTGAGAGGCGATGAGGCTGGACTGACAGTGTTTATGACCGAGGATAGTCATTATGACATCTTCGTCACTCGGGACGAGAATGGACGCAGTGTGCTGAGAGTCAGATATAACTTCGTTGGACTGTCTCATGAGACAAAAGATTATGTGTTGAGTTCTGACAGATGTGTGCTTCGTGTCTCCGGAGATAAGGAATATTACTATTTCAGCTTTTCTCAGGACGACGGACGGACGTTCACGGACTGCGGTAAGGTGGGTACACGTTACTTGTCAAGTGAGTGTGCGGGCGGTTTCACGGGCGTTATGTTAGGACTCTATGCTCAGTCCGCTAACGGCAAGACTAAGGCTAAGGCGGAGTTCTCTTATCTTGACTATGCGGGAAAGTGATATGCGGGACATGGATAAGAGAAACGGCTTGAGATGGTTGACAATGGCCGCCGCACTTGTGTGCTGCCATTTGTCGGCGTCAGCGCAAGATACTGGACGCACGGCTTTCAATGACGGCTGGCACTTCAACTTTAACGGAGAAGCACCGGAGACTGTCACACTGCCTCATGACTGGGCTATCTTTGGCGACTTCGACGTGAATAACCCTTCGGGAACTGGAGGCGGAGCCTTGCCTGGAGGCATGGGATGGTATGAGAAGTCTTTTGTGGTCAGCAAAAAGGATAAGGACAAATGTTTCCGTATCGAGTTCGACGGCGTGTACATGAATTCCACCGTGTGGATCAATGGACATGAGCTGGGAACACGTCCTTACGGATATGCCT
Source organism: uncultured Prevotellaceae bacterium (assembly GCA_937900485.1). Lineage (GTDB taxonomy): Bacteria > Bacteroidota > Bacteroidia > Bacteroidales > Bacteroidaceae > Minthosoma. The sequence continues at coordinate 2,530 of CALCEL010000034.1, read as the reverse complement.
CATTCTGCTATGACATTACTCCTTATCTCATGTATGGCGAGGACAAGAAGAATGTGGTCAAGGTGAGGGTCGACAATGTGGAGCAACCAAACTCAAGGTGGTACTCAGGCTGTGGCATATACAGGAATGTGTGGCTCACAAAGACTCATAAGACTCATGTGGCTAAAGACGGCGTGTGCGTGACTACTCCTGTGGTGTCTCCAGAGATAGCTGAGCTTCGTGTGAGTGTCGACGTGGTGAATCGTGGCAAGTCGTATGTGCGTAACTCGTTGTATGACGCTGACGGATGTCTCGTGGCACAGGGCGAGGACAAGATCGTGGTGGATAAGCCTGTACTGTGGTCTACGGACAACCCTTATCTCTACACGTTGGTGACAAGGGTCATGAAAGGACGTGATGAGGTGCTTGACGAGTATAAGACAAGGGTGGGACTGAGATATTTCTCCTTTACTGACAACGGTTTCTCTCTCAATGGTAAACCGATGCAGATTCAGGGGGCGTGCATGCACCATGACCTGGGCTGCTTGGGGGCTGCAGTGAACCGACGCGCGCTGGAACGACAACTCACGATGCTCAAGGAGATGGGTATGAACGGCGTACGCTGCTCGCATAACCCGCCAGCGCCTGAGCTGCTGGAACTGTGTGACGAGATGGGACTGCTGGTCATGGATGAGTCGTTCGACATGTGGAGAAAGAAGAAGACGGTGCACGATTATGCGAGGTATTTTGATGAGTGGTACGAGCGTGACCTGAGAGATCTCATACGACGTGACCGAAACCATCCGTGTGTGGTGATGTGGAGCATCGGCAATGAGGTACTGGAGCAATGGTCGCACGCCGACGCCGACACGCTGTCGCTGGCTGAGGCTAACCTCATTCTTAATTTCGGACATAGTGCTGACATGCTTGCCAAGGAAGGAGCCGAATTGTCTGTCAACTCGTTGCTCACAAAAAAACTGGCTGACATGGTGAGGGAGATGGACGACTCGCGCCCGATAACTGCCGGATGTAATGAGCCGGCTAAGACTAATCATCTGTTCCAGTCTGGTGCACTTGACGTGATTGGGTACAACTACCATAATCAGGATATACACAACGTGAAGGATAACTTCCCGGGTAAACCGTTCATCATAACCGAGAGCAACTCCGCTCTCATGACAAGAGGATACTACCGCATGCCGTCTGACAGCATGTTCGTTTGGCCGGAGAGATGGGACAAACCATTCTACGACAGTAGCTTCTCCTGCTCAAGTTATGAGAACTGCCACGTGCCGTGGGGTAATACGAACGAGGAGAACCTTCTCTTGATGAGACGCTACCCGTGGATATGCGGACAGTTTGTGTGGACTGGCTTCGACTATATCGGTGAACCGACTCCGTATGGATGGCCCGCCAGAAGTAGCTACTTCGGCATTATTGACCTTGCGGGATTCCCGAAGGATGTCTTTTATCTCTATAAGTCGGAACTGACCGATGATGATGTGCTGCACGTCTTCCCTCATTGGACTTGGAACACTGACGAGGGCAAGAAGGCACTCGTGGACGGATGTGTGGATGTGTGGGCATACTATAACAATGCGGATGAGGTCGAACTGTTTGTCAATGGAAAGAGTCAGGGAGTACGCGCTAAGTCCGACACCACTCTGCACGTCATGTGGAGAGTGCATTATGAGGATGGAGAGGCCAAGGTGGTGGCGAGAAAAGACGGAAAGGTGGTCAGAAGTTCTTCCTTGAGAACGGCGGGCAACCCTCATTCCATTCGTCTTACTCCAGACAGGACGGTCATTGACGCTGACGGCCAGGACCTATCTTTCGTCACCGTGGAGGTCGTCGACTCCGAAGGTAATCTCTGCCCGTGGGCAGATGACCTGATACGATTTGATGTGACGGGTGGTGCGTCTGTGGCTGGTGTGGACAACGGCTCTCCGACATCTCTGGAGCGTTTTAAGGATAATAAGAGACACGCCTTCTACGGTAAGTGTCTGGTCGTCCTTCGCGGTAATGGCAGTAAGGGGGTAATCTCCTTGAGAGCATATGCTGACGGACTGGAGTCGGCCGTGGTGTCGCTTGTAGCAAAATGACGTTACGATGTTCATAGTGATAATTCGGGAAACATGCGCATACAATGTTTGTAGCGCATGTTTCTCTTTTTTGTCTTCGTCTTGCTCTGTGTGGGACTTCTCGTGATGGTTTACGCCCTTTTGTTTTCTCTGTCGTCTCTTCTCAAGTCTCATGACGACGTGCCCGACGTGAAACGGGGGAGTGACTTGCTGTGTTTGCCTTTTGCACAGGCGTCATTGTGATTGTAATTATATGAAATCATGAAAAACATAGGGAAATAACGGACAATTTGTCTTGTGACGAAATTTCCTATGCCTGTTTTTTTGCTATTTTTCAGGTTAACTTGCTGACAATCTTATTGTAATGTATTTTAAAACCTTGTGTCTCTTTTTGAAATTCTCAGGTTAGGTTGTAGTCTATACGCAGGTCTGAGAATTTCAAAATCCTAACCTGAACTTTTCAACGTCCT
>CALCEL010000033.1 GCA_937900485.1 uncultured Prevotellaceae bacterium | reverse complement strand
GGGCTCGAACCCAAGACCCCAACATTAAAAGTGTTGTGCTCTACCAGCTGAGCTAGCGGATCTAACCTTAAAGCTTACCGAGACATCTTGTCAACAACGTTTTAAGTCGTTCATTCTCGTAAGCGGGTGCAAAGGTATGAATTCTTTTTATTCCGTCAAAACTTTTGCCAACTTTTTTCCTTTCATTCGCTATTTTTTTTCTCAAGCTCATTCTCTTCAAGCACGAATCTCTTATAGTAAGACAACAATAACGTAGTAAGAGGAAGAGCTATGATTAGTCCGACAAAACCCAACAGGCTTCCCCAGATGGACAGGGACAAGAGAATGACCGCAGCATTAAGTCCTGTGACCTTACCCATAATCTTAGGAGTGAGATAGGCATCCTGAATCGTCTGCACGACAGCGAAGACGAGCAGGCACATAACAAGCAGCTGCCAGATGTTCTGTCCCGTGTCATACGACTTGATGAGGGCGAGCAATACGGTAGGGAGAATGCCCACAGTCTGAAGATAAGGCACCAGGTTCAGGAATCCGATGAACAAACCGAGAGGGATGGCAAGAGGCAGACCGATGATTGTAAAGCCGATAGAGAAAAGTATGCCAACGACGAACGCTATGAGAGACTGTCCTCTGAAATAGCTGTTCATACCCTGCTCCACGTCACCGAGCAACTGAGCAACGAACTCACGATGAGCACTGGGCACCAGCTTGATAGCCCCGTCACTCATATTCTCATAATCCATAAGTATGAAAAACATGTACAACACGGAGATCATCGAGCCGATGATACCAAGAACGGCATTGACGCTGCTCGAGATGAAAGAGAACAACTGCGGCACCCGCTGCTCAATGAACGTCGTGACATCCTGAACACTCATCTTACTGATGATTTTATTGAAGTCAAGGTTCTTCCACACGAAACGGTCCATGAAGACATTAAGGTCTGGCGAATTACTGAGCTCCCCGACATACTCCAGGACAATCACCTTCACTCTCGCGAACTCATCAATAACAGGAGGCACAATGAAATAACACGCCACAGACAAAAGGCCGATGACAGAAAACAACGCCACGACGATGCTCAGAAGACGATTACGCAACTCACACCGGTACTGAAAGAAACAAACCAGAGGGTAAAGCATATAAGCGGCTATCCATGCCACAAAGAACGGGATGAGCACTCCACTCAACTTCAGAAGAAGTAAATATATCAGCAATATGCCGACCACCAATATGAGACCGCGTATGAAACGGTCGAACGTTATTACCTTACGCATCATATCAAAATAACTAATTGACGCAGCAAAGTTAAAGTTAAATGACAATAAAAAAGACAAAAAACGCAAATTATTTATATAACATACAGATTTTCTTTATACTTTTGCACTATGCTATATATAGTACCCACACCTGTAGGAAATTTAGAGGACATGACGATGAGAGCAATCAATGTCCTGAAGAAAGCCGACTTAATACTCGCGGAGGACACGAGGACATCAGGAGTGCTGCTGCAACACTTCGACATACACACCCCGCTCATGACTCACCACAAATATAATGAGCATGAGACCGTATCCTCTGTAATTAAGAAGCTTAAGGAAGGAATGACCATAGCGCTAATCAGTGATGCCGGAACACCAGGCATAAGCGACCCGGGGTTTCTGCTGTCAAGAGAGTGCTCGAGGGAAGGCGTGCCGGTACAAACTCTACCGGGAGCGACGGCGTTCGTGCCGGCGTTAGTGTCGAGCGGACTGCCATGCGACAAGTTCGTGTTCGAGGGATTCCTGCCCCCCAAAAAGGGAAGACAAACAAGAATCGACATGATAAAAAATGAGAGACGCACCGTCATAATATATGAGTCACCGAGACGATTGGCAAAAACTCTCGAACAGTTAAAGGAAACGCTGGGAGAGGACAGGCATGTGTGCGTCTCAAGGGAGATCTCAAAATTGCACGAGGAGCATGTACGCGGAACTCTCAAAGAGGTATCTGAGCATTTCAACACACACGAACCGTTAGGAGAGATAGTCATCATCGTGGGCGGACAGGAGTCACAGAAGGACAACAACGAGGACGACTACAACAAAGCCGAGAACGACAAAGCGAAAAAACAAGACATCGGCAACGCACAGGATATCATAATGGGACACGGCAAGTCAAAGAACAAATACAAGAAATAAACAAGAACAACAAAAGCCTCGACGGCAAAATTATTATGAGAAAAATATATTATTTAGCATTCGCCGCATTACTCGTATCATGCGGGAACAGTAGCAAAGAGCTGAAGGCACAAGCCGAGAAGGACTCTCTGCAGAACGTCATTGACCAAAAGGACACTGAGATTAACGACCTGATGGGCATCTTCAACGACGTACAGGATGGATTCAAGCTCATCAACGAGGCCGAGAACAGGGTCAACATGCTGAAAGCGAACGCTGAAAGCAACGGAGCAAAAGCGAACATACGCGAGAACATGCAGTTCATTCAGGAAAGACTGCAGGAGAACCGACAGAAAATTGAGGAGCTTCAGCGCAAACTGGACCAGAGCTCTATCATAGCCGCCAAGTTCAAGGAGGCCGTAGCAACTCTGCAGCAGCAACTCGACGAGAAGAACCAGCAGCTGGACGAACTGAGAATGCAGCTGTCTATCAAGGATCAGAAAATCGCAGCTCTCGGAGACACTCTCACAAGTCTAAAGGACGAGAACACTCAGGTTAAAGCCGAGAAAGACAGGTCTGAGATGATTGCACGCAACCAGGATGAGCAGCTTAACACCGCATGGTATGTATTCGGCACCAACAAAGAGCTCAAGTCACATAACATACTCATCAAGGGCGATGTGCTCAAGGGCAACTACGACGCAAACTACCTGACGAAGATTGACATCAGAAAGACAACTGTCATTCCTCTGAACTCAAAGTCTGCGACAATATTAACAACTCACCCGACGGGCACATACACCTTACTGAAGGACAGCAAGGGACTTTACACTCTCAGAATCTCTGACCCCGCCAAATTCTGGAGTGTAAGTAAATATCTTGTCATCAAGACAAAATAACATCATAGCCAGGACGGCGATTTTTTCAAGGAATAAAAAAAAAGACACGGAAATTATCCGTGTCTTTTTTTGTTTGTTACGCTACAGACGTCACGCTTCCCAACCCAGTGCGCTTGCTCCGAGCACGGCGGCGTTCTTGTCCATCAGATCTGACACAAGGAACTTAGCCTTACCGCGGAAAATAGGCAAGACATTCTTGTCGTAGGACTCACGGATAGGCTTCATCAGCATCTCACCGGCATGGCACAAACCGCCAAAGAAGATGAACGCCTCCGGACTGGCGAAAGCAGCGAAGTCGGCACACGCCTGACCAAGCATCTCACCAGTCTTGTCATAAATCTCCTTAGCCAACTCGTCACCTCCGTTGGCAGCTATGTTAACATCCAACGCCTCAAGCTTATCCAATTCCTTCTCTCTCATCACGGACGGTCTGTTTGTGCCAAGCAGAATCTCTCTTGCAGTCCTCGCAACACCAGTCGCTGAGCAATAAGCCTCCAGACATCCTTTTCTGCCACATCCACATGGCCGTCCGGTTTCACCGCGGACCATGGTAACATGCCCCAGCTCACCAGCAAAGCCATCAGTGCCATACACCAACTGCCCGTTGATGACAATTCCTGAACCGACACCCGTACCTAGAGTCAACATGATGAAGTTCTGCATGCCGCGCGCCGCACCATAACGCATCTCTCCCATCGCTGCAGCATTAGCGTCATTAGTGAGACGCACGCCAAGTCCACCGAGAGCATCGCTGAACATCTGAGCAAGAGGAACTACGCCCTCATGTCCCCAACACAAGTTTGGAGCATACTCTATCGTTCCTTTATAGTAGTTACCATTCGGAGCTCCAATACCCATGCCCTGCACTTTGTCCAGTCCTCCAACTTGTTCAATAATAGGCATAAGGCACTCCACTCCCGCTTTAACAAAGCCATCTGCAGTCGAATACTTCTGCGTCTTTATTGAGTTCTCCGCTATTATATTACCGTCCTTATCAACGATACCAAACACAGTGTTTGTTCCACCAAGGTCAACACCAATCACATAAGGTTTCATATTAAGTCAAAAGTTTGATTAAGAATTATGATTACACGGTTTTATTCATGGCACAACCGTTAACCATAGCAAATTTACAAAAAGTTTCCTTAACACAACTCAAATCTCCGAAAAAATGACTACTTTTGCAAGTATATCAATTCACCGTAACAAATATCAATGATGAGGAAGTCACTGACAGTATTATTCGGTTTGTTCACTTTTCTTTGTGCAAACGCTCAACAGACCGTAGACATAGACCTATGGCAAGACGGACTGCCGAACAGCAACGGTATAGACAAGACATCCGAATATAGCGACGCCACAAGGAATTTCAAGCCAAGCATAAAGGTGTTCCTGCCTGCTAAAGAGAAATCCAACAACATGGCTGTGATATGTTGCCCAGGAGGCGGATACACACACCTGGCATTACAGCACGAGGGTTATGACTGGGCTCCTTTTTTCAACGACCTGGGTTTCACCTTCGTGGTACTTAAGTACAGAATGCCACACGGCTTCACCGAAGTACCCATCAGCGATGCTAAGGAAGCTCTCAGACTGGTAAGGGAAAAGGCGACGGAATGGAACATCAATCCGGACAAAGTCGGCATAATGGGTTCCAGCGCCGGCGGACACCTCGCCACAACGGTAGCCACACACAGCGAAGCCGGCAAAGCTCCAAACTTCCAGATTTTATTCTACCCCGTGGTGACCTTCTCGGACCTCAACACACACAAAGGTTCAAGAAACGCTTTGATAGGAGACAAACCAACATATGAGCAAATCTGCTTGTTCAGCAACGAACAACAAGTGTCATCAAACACTCCGCCAGCCATCCTGCTTCTCTCAGACGACGACGGAGCTGTGCCGCCACAAAACAGCGTCGACTACTATCTCGCACTAAGACGACACGGAATAAAGGCCACGATGCACATATACCCTTCCGGCGGACATGGATGGGGCTACAAGGAATCATTCAGACACCGCACTGATATGCTGGCAGAGCTTAAGTCTTGGTTAAAGTCCCTTAAATAGCGCACAAGACACATGGTCCAAAACATTTTTTTCAAACCGCGTAAGAGAATCATGCTTATCTACACAGGTGGAACGATAGGTATGATAAAGAATCCTGAGACAGACGTCCTGGAGACCTTCAACTTCGACCACCTGCGTAAACACGTGCCGGAATTAATGCAGTTTGACTATGTCATTCATAACTATCAGTTCAACCCGCCTATCGACTCGTCTGACATGAAACCGGAGCTGTGGGCGAAACTCGTCAAGATAATAGACTACAATTACGACAACTTTGACGGTTTCGTAATACTACACGGTACAGACACGATGGCTTACACAGCCTCCGCTCTGAGTTTCATGCTGGAGAATCTGGGAAAGCCTGTCATACTGACGGGATCACAGCTACCTATCGGAGTACTGAGAACTGACGGAAAGGAAAACCTGCTGACCGCCATTGAATTGGCCGCGGCGCAAGACAACAACAGACATCCACTTGTCCCTGAGGTATGCGTGTTCTTCGGGCACCATCTCTTCAGAGGCAACAGATGCACAAAGACAAGTTCAGAGAATTTCAACGCCTTCGCCTCATACAACTATCCGTATCTGGCGAAGTCCGCGATTAACATACACTACAATGAGCCAGCGATACACAAGGGCACGGAGACAATGCCGTTCAAGGCACACACACAGATAAGCAACGAGATAATAGCGTTCACTCTATTTCCCGGAATACAACCGACTCTCGTCAAAGATGTGTTTTCGCTTGATTGTGTCAAGGGCATAGTTCTACGTACCTTCGGAGCCGGCAACGCCCCACGGGAGCAATGGCTGCTCGATGCCATACGAGAGGCGACAGACAACGGGAAAGTTATAGTGAATGTCACACAGTGTCAGAGCGGAGGAGTGGAGATGATGTTGTATGAGACAGGAAGACAACTCCTCGAGGCTGGCGTGATAAGCGGTCACGACATGACACTTGAGGCGGCGACGACAAAGCTCATGGTATTGCTCGGACGAGGTTTCAGAACGTCCGAGATAAGACAACTGATGAGCAGGTCTCTAGTCGGAGAATTAACAGAATAATAAAATGTTTGAATTACTAAACACAAACATACCACATTTTATACCATGGCAACAAACGGTAGGAGTGATGGAGATGGTCGTGAAAGGACTGATTATCGGCATCGTAGCTTCCGCGCCGATGGGGCCTGTGGGTGTGTTGTGCATACAAAGAACACTCAACAAAGGACGCTGGTACGGATTCTCGACAGGTTGCGGAGCCACGCTCAGTGACATAATATACGCTATAATAACAGGATACGGACTGTCGTTCGTCGTGGACTACATAGAAGATCCACACGTGATATTCTGGCTCAAGCTGATTGGCAGCGTCCTGCTTTTCATATTCGGCATATTCACTTTCAGAAGCAACCCCGTGCAGTCCGTACGAACGGTATCACGAAACAAGGGAAACCTAGTTCACAACTTTATAACAGGTTTCGCAGTCACCGTATCTAACCCAGCCATCATATTCCTCTTTGTGGCAATGTTCAGCCAGTTCACGTTTATCATACCCGACAACTGGTTACCACAGATTGTTGGTTACATATTTATAATTGGCGGAGCACTCCTATGGTGGTTCCTTCTCACGTGGCTAATAGACAAAGTGAGAAACAAGTTCGAGGAACGTGGTCTGTGGGTCATCAACAGAGTAATCGGAATAATCGTAATGATTGTATCCGCCTTCATGGCAATATGGACACTTTCCGGCAACAGCATTCCCGCGTTTTACTGACACTTCTCAGACAAAGCGCTTATAACACAATAAGATCATAAGATATGTTTATCTCAGAACAGTTGAAAAAAAGTAACATTGCTGAATATCTATTGTACATGTGGCAGGTGGAGGACACCATACGCGCATATAATCTCGATATCGACAAAATCGCTTCAGACTATGTCCCCAAATTCAAACTGGACAACAAGCAAAGCGAAAGACTCACAGGCTGGTATCAGAGTCTTATAGACATGATGAAAGAAGAGGGAAAGGAAAAAGAAGGACATCTACAGATAAACAACAACATCATCATTCTTCTGTCCGACTTACATCTTCAGTTACTCAAATCAACCGAGCACCCATATTACTCCGCCGCATACTACAAGGCACTGCCCTTCATAGTTGAGTACAGGACTAAAAGCAACGGGCAAGAGAAAAGTGAAATAGAGAACTGTTTCGACGCTCTGTACATGATTATGCTGCTTAAGGCCCAGGGTACGGAGATAACGCCAGAGACAGCGGTGGCAGTGGACGACATCGTGAAACTGTTGGCAATGCTGAGTGAGTACTACAAGAAAGACAAAGCCAACGAGTTGAAGCTATGACGTCTTTTTTCAGACCATAACAAACAACAATAATAACATTCCCATCATGAACATACTTATTACAGGCTGCAACGGACAGCTTGGCAATGAGATGCAAATCATCGCCAAAGAAAATCCGCAACATAATTATTTCCCAGCTGACATCAACGTCAGAGATGGTCAGGACGCCTATGTGCTTGACGCCACTGACGAGAAAGCAGTGGAAGCATTTGTGAAGAATAACAACATAGACTGCATAGTGAATTGCGCCGCATACACCGCAGTTGACAAGGCAGAGTCCGACTCCGCTCTCTGTGAGAAGCTTAACGTGGAAGCTCCAGCAATTCTTTCCCGAGCCGTAGGTTCAAAAGGCGGTGTGTTCATTCACGTAAGTACCGACTACGTATTTGACGGAACGAAACACACACCATATAAAGAAGACGAGCCAACATGTCCAAACTCAGTATATGGAGTGACAAAGCTCGCCGGAGAGAAAAAAGTGTCTTCTAATTGCGAGAAGAGCATGATAATACGTACCGCATGGCTGTACTCTACATTCGGCAACAACTTCGTGAAGACCATGATCAGACTTGGAAAGGAGAAAGAGCAGCTTGGCGTCATCTTCGACCAGGTCGGGACTCCGACATACGCAAGAGATTTAGCAGCGGTTATCATGACTGCCATCAACAAGGGTGTTGTACCAGGCATATACCATTTCTCTAATGAGGGAGTGACATCATGGTACGACTTCACAAAGTCCATACATAAGATAGCAGGAATCAAGAGCTGCAAAGTGCGTCCTCTTCATACAGAGGATTATCCTACAGCGGCAAAACGTCCACATTACTCAGTACTAGACAAGACAAAGATCAAGGAGACATACGGAGTAGAGATACCATATTGGGAAGACTCGCTCGAGGAATGTATCGCAAAACTGCTCAACTAATGACGAAAACCACATTGACTATATTACGCAAAGGCGGGATGACGCGTGTCATCCCGCCTTTGCGCTTATAAGAAACCAATCAGAAGAATCGTACTGGCGACTCAGGAGAACCGAGGTAGCCTTTCCTCTTCCCGCCAAAATCAATTTCTATTTTCTCCAACACAATAGCTCTGTTCAACGGAGTTATAGTTAGGCTATGCATACCATCCTCACTATGTGCGACCTTAACCTTCGCCTTACAAATATTTATCCTGTCAGATTCCCACGAATAGTTCTGCTCACCCTTAAATTCGTTCAAAGACACGACAAAACCATCACGTCCGTCAACATCCACACGAGCCTGTTGAGTACCATTAAACGGGTACGTCGGAGCAAGATAAAAATAGACATCAAAAAGTCCAGTCTTTTCCGTATGAAAACGATAGGTGACACACTCACCGTCCGGCTCACCAGTGTATGGCATCAAAGTTAAAGCCCCATCCGTTTTTCCATAATCACTGACAACTGTCCAAGACAATCCCTTTGATTTTCCCGACTCAGTGTTAGAGGAATAGAAACGTGACGCTTCCATACTCACCACCCCATCCGACTCATAATATACCGGACGACGTCCTCGTACATTTTCCGCATCACACGACCGGATAACCTCAGGCATGACATTTCTCAAAGGCTCTTGCCAAGAAAAATAACCTATGTGAGTCTGGTCCATCATGTGATTCCATTTACCATCAGCAATGACATGGTTATATTCCGCACATAGCGAAGAGTCTTGTTGAAAACAACGTCTGACCTTCTCAGCCCAATAGTCCATCCTCACATCTCCACGACTCGCATAATACGCATTCTTTGCGGCAGAGTAATACATATCATAAAGATTTGACATGGCTCTGACAGGAAAAAGAACTAATTCCTGAAAGGCGTCACGACAGTTGTCATCCATAGAGAGGAATAACGACAAAGCGTCACTTTCGAGTGACTTATACTCCAGCAACACTACATCCCACTCCCCACTATCAAGATTATACGTGTCCTTATTTAGCAGCTCCGGTGTGACACGTCCAGCGTATTTACACTGCAAATTTAGGATGCGGGCAGCCTCATCAGCAAACTTCTCACCGAACTGAGCAGCGCAAAACTGTCTGACATAGCTCCTCATCATGACGTCAGCACCGTCACCAGTCTCACAGAGACGACTTGGGTTCCATGCCATCGTGAACCAAAAGTCAATAGGGAGCTCCATCGGTTTTATATCACCCACATTGAGAATCCATAACTTATCGACACCAGACTGATAAGTGAGCAGCATCTGTTCCCACATTCTCTGAACCTGAGTGACATTTATCCATTTGTAATTTCTCGGTCCTCCGACATAGTCGACATGGTAGTACATACCGTACCCACCCTTATGAGACGACACATCCGCCCCACCTTTCCCGCCATTCACTCGAGGCAGAACACGCACATTACCCCAATTATCGTCACAGAGCAAGAGAATAACATCATCAGGAACCCTCATTCCCTTGTCATAATATTCCTGGACCTCCTTGTACAACGCCCACACCTGAGGAGTCTTGTCAGCCCACCTCCCCGTCTCATGCGCTATGATGTCACGTTGACATGCCACCACACGCTCCAACAGAGACACATCCACGTTGTTTCCCATCGGCTCGTCACCATTGCCACGCATTCCGATTGTCAAGACATCTTCCGTGTCACGCATTCTTCTGACACCATCAGCCCAGAAACGCTTCAGCTCATCCGCATTAATATCAAAATTCCAAGGTCCTCTCGACTTATCACAGGTCCATTCCTTGTGCGCGCGTCCCAATGGTTCATGATGACTTGTACCGACACACACACCCATGTCATCCGCGACTTGCGAATTTAAGCTGTCGTCAGCATAGAACGAAGAGTTCCACATGGCAGGCCACATGAAATTACCGCGCAGACGGAGAATCAGCTCAAACACCTTCTCATAAAACTGATGATTGAATCCTCCGAACACACTTGTCGCCCAACGTCCCAGAGACGGCCACTCATCATTGATAAATATGCCACGATAGCGTACCGAAGGTTCTCCATCAGTAAATACACCTTTATATATATACACATCAGGATGTCTGACCACTGGGACGTCAGCCCACCAATACCAAGGAGACACTCCCAATTGTCGTGACAGCTCATAAATACCATATATGGTACCTCGCTTGTCCGAGCCAGCTATCAGCAGTTCATCGCTGCCCCTCTTATTCCTGACAACAGTAACAATATACTTCTCTGTCTTCCGCTTCAGCTGTTTATTCAAGAGGCGAGAGAGAGAAGCGTCTTGACGCATCAGACTGTCAAGCACCCTACTCTTTCCGAGAGTGCCGACGACGATAGGAGCCTCGCGCTTACCGAACACTTTCTCCATATCATCCCTCAGATGCCCCAACGCGATAGACACCCCCGTATAATCATCTTGGTCGAAGCGCACCACTCCACCCGATGACAGACACATCATCTCATGCGAGGACACACGCTCGAAAGACACGAAACGTTCCACGGCATGAGAAAGAACGGAAAACATCAACAGAAAACCAAATATTGACACCTTTCTCATAAAAAAACAATTTTATGCGAAGATAAATCATTTCTGCCACGGCGACTTTCAGCGACGTATATGACATTTTCTCTCACGTTACATTACATGAAAGTCTGTCATATACACCTTTATATTCAACACGATATCATTTGATGCGGCGACTCGAAAATTTAATACCCTTTATTGCCAAAAAAGAAAAAAATAAGTATTTTTGCGCAGAAAACAATAAATGCGGAATCCATGAGAATAAAAACGTTTATTTATATAATATCCTTCCTGACCGCAATACGAGTAAGTGCCCAACTCAGACCGTCGTTACACGTTGACGGCATTGACTTACGTGATGAGGCCGGAAACAAAGTAGTCCTACACGGAGTGTCAGACTCACCAAGCCCAAGCAGCAACGACCTGAGATGGGGATTAGTAGCGAGTGACGACTCAATCAAAGCATGTCTCTCGTATTTCAACGAACTCTTCACAGCAGTGACCGACACAGCGTCGGGTGCGCACGCTGACGTGTTCAGGCTACACATCGACCCAGTGTGGACCAACAACCCGAATGCTGTCAGCGACGGCTTGCACTCGGGCGAGTCCGACATCTCACGCTTCAGCGCCAACAGGTTAAAGACATATATGAAAAACCTTTATTGGAAACTCATAAGCGACGCACTCGGGCATGGCATGTATGTCGTCGTGAGACCTCCAGGAATATGTCAGGGAACCATATCCGTGGACGGAGAATACCAAGAATACCTTATGGACGTGTGGGACATCATAACAAGCAATGACTCCATACGCAAATACTCTGGACAGATCAGCCTTGAGCTTGCCACGGAACCGGCGTCCGTCACTGACGCCGACGGCGTGGCCAGGGAGAGGTCAATGCACGACTTCTTCCAGCCTATCGTGGACTTGATAAGAGAAAACGGTTTTGACGGAATTATCTGGGTGCCAGGCAAGACTTGGCAAGCCGACTTCCGCAGTTTCGTGTCCTACCCTATAAACGACAACAACTACGGATTCGCAGTGCATAACTACAGCGGATGGTTTGAGATCTCTGACAACAACTGCGACAAAGAAACAGCGATAAAGAATTTCGGAAGAATGGTACCTGTGGTCAGAACCAACCCGATACTCATCACCGCGACAGACTGGAGTCCGGAGAAAGAGGGAACAGGACACTATGACGATGAGGGCAACTGGGTCTACAACAACTACGGCACATGGGGCACAGCGACAACATCCAAATGGGGTCTGGCGTTCAGAGCGATATTAGACAACTATGAGAATGTCGGCGTGATAGCAGCGTCCACGAGCGCATATATCGACATTGACAACTACATCAAAGAAGGAAAGGTGACACCAGCATTCCAAGGTGTGGACGAGGCATGCGGAGAGCCGTTGATGCAGTGGTTCGGTGAATGGGCAGACACACTCTACCCAAGCAACGTCAGATATTATGAGGACAGAGAGATATCCGACAATCCTTTCGATGTGAAGTCCGACAACTTCACCGCACACCTCCTGTACGAGAACGAGTACTATGAAGAGGACTCATGCCATGTGCTGGACTTCCAGTCCGGAGGATGTATCGGATGGCGATTCGAGAAAAGCCTAGACCTGTCGGAATATCAGTACATGACTATCACACTGAACAAAATCATCAGCAGATATGCCGTGCTCAAGATATACGACACCACAAACATATGGGCAGAGCCATACATTCTCGACCTGTCCAACAGTGGTACACAATTCACGGTAAACTTGAGAAACATGGTCACTGAAAGCGGAAGACGTCTCGACGCCTCAAACATACGCATCGTGTCATTCTACTCACTGTTCGACCAGAACATATATCTGAAGGACATCACACTTGAGTATCCGAACCACATCGAAGACATAAACGAGGATACAGACAAGAAGGAAGGCATCACGTGGGGACTGAACGGATGTGTGATGAGCGACTCCGAAGACAGCGACGCCAAGGTGTTCATACGAAACGGTAAGAAATACATAAACAGAAGATAATGAGGAGAGTCATCACTATACTCCATAGAACCAACGACATCGTCATGAGACGTCTGTCACTGCTACTGCTCTTGACCGTCTTCACAGTTGTCACGAACGCGCAAAAAGCGAGATGGCAAGCGGGAACAATCATCAGCGAAAGTCAGTTAAAGACATTAGACATTGACAAGTGCTTCACCTCAGAGAAGATAAACGACGAGCTGTTCGCACGTATCAACGGGAAAAGCTGGAAGACATATTGCACATTACAGCGTGACGACCTCAGGTATATTAAGGTGCTTCACAAAAACGCTGACGGCAAGACACAAAGAGGAGAGATGATTGTCAACCGTGACGTGGCGGAAGATGTGCTGTTCGTGTTCCGTGAACTGTACAAGGCCGACTATAAAATCGAGAGGATGGTCCTCATCGATGACTACGATGCCGACGACGAGAAGTCCATGGCGGCGAATAACACCAGCAGCTTCAACTTCAGGTTCGTCACCGGAAGCAAAAAGGTGATATCCAATCACGGAAAAGGTAAAGCGATCGACATCAACCCATTGTACAATCCCTATGTCAAAGGAGATGTCGTCAGTCCTTCCGAAGGCAGGAAGTATGCTTATAACAGAAACAAAGACATACCGTACCTCATAGACCAGAATGACCTGGCATACAAGCTGTTCACGAAACGTGGATGGCGCTGGGGCGGCAACTACAAAAGCCTCAAGGACTATCAGCACTTCGAAAAAGAGTGACAAGATAGACACATAAAAATGAACAAGGCATGGCTGACAGCCATGCCTTGTTCATTTTTAATATCCATTCAACATAATACCATTGAGTATACGTCCGCTCTTCACAGACAATCGTCGCGCTGAGAAGAAATCCTCATACCTGCTGTAAGTACATATGCCAGACATAAATATGTTACTCTCCGACACACCCGCGTCCATCAGCTGTCTCTTATTACACAGCGGAAGGTCGATATGCCATTTACTGACACCAGCAACGCTCGACGTGTATCTCGAGGATATGCCTCGCATATCGAACCCGGCATCCTCGAACTGCTCGTACACCTCGTCACCCACCTCAAAGGCGTCGACAGAAATGCCGGGACCGACAACAGCCTGGCATTTCTCTGGCCGAGTACCATATCTGTCCCTCAACACAGACATATTACCCATCACTATACGCTTCACGGTCCCCCTCCATCCCGCATGAACAGCAGACACAACCCTGTGCTCCGGATCATAGATGAGAACTGGGATGCAGTCAGCCGTCGACACACAGACACACACCTTCTCAAGGTCAGTACATACAGCATCCACACCCTCCAGCATAAACGCCCGTACGTCATCCGGCAGACACATGAACTTATCATTAATCACCAACGTACGTGTGTCATGAGTCTGATGAGGAACGATAAGACACGACCTGTCAACACCAAGTCTCTCACATAACAAACCACGGTTAGTCTCCACGTCTGACGGGTCATCACCACAGTAATGATTAGCATTGAATGAGGCATACGGTCCCTTTGAGACACCGCCATGCCGATCAGTAGAGAACGCCGTCACATCCGACAATTCATTGTACAAGTGTAACATATACTAAGATTTTGCGCTAATTCACATATTTTGCGCGAAGTTACGTAAATTTCATTTTTTTATTCTATCTTCGCGAGAAATAAATATTTAATACTAAACCTACTTGAATTTATGAGAAAAATTGGAGCGATGTTGACGGCAATGGCGTTCGCCACTGGTATGTCAGCTCAGACTCATGTGTTTGACGTGAACACATCGAAGATTGGCGGAGCCATACCTTCGACCATGTACGGTATCTTCTTCGAGGATATCAACTACGCCGCAGACGGAGGACTGTACGGCGAGTTAGTGAAAAACCGCTCATTCGAGTTTCCTCAGCATTTCATGGGATGGAAAGCATTCGGAAAGTTCGAGCTGAAGAATGACGGACCATTCAACAAGAATCCTCACTACGTCAGACTGAACGACTCAGGTCACACAGACAAGTTCACAGGACTGGAGAACGAGGGATTCTTCGGCATCGGATACAAGAAAGACGCCGACTACCGTTTCACGGTATGGGCACGCACTCCGTACGGAGACGGTGACGTCACGGTCCGCGTGCTTTTCTGCGACCCGTCAACGATGGGTGAGAGACAGCAGTTCTCAGAAAGCAAGATCGTGGTGTCAGGAAAGGAATGGAAGAAATACGAGGTTGTAATCAAAGCAAACAAGACAGTAGACAAAGGTACACTACGTCTTATGCTCACACGCAACTCAAAGACTGTGGACCTCGAGCACATCAGCCTCTTCCCTGTAGACGTGTATAAGGGTGACGAGAACGGACTCCGCAAGGACCTCGCCGAGGCATTGGAGCAGATGAAGCCAGGCGTGTTCAGATTCCCTGGCGGATGTATAGTTGAGGGAACAGACCTCGCCACTCGCTACCAGTGGAAGAACTCCGTAGGCCAGGTGGAGAACAGACCTCTCAACGAGAACCGTTGGCACTACACATTCGACTATAGATTCTTCCCAGACTATTACCAGTCTTACGGACTCGGATTCTACGAGTACTTCCGTTTGTCTGAGCAGATTGGCGCGGAACCGCTCCCTGTTCTCAGCGTCGGACTGTCATGTGAGTTCCAGAACGGTGACAAACGATGTGACAAGCACGTGGACGTCGACCAGCTGCAGCCATACATCGATGATGTGCTCGACCTCATTGAGTTCGCCAATGGAGACCCAGAGAAGAACTCATGGGCTAAGTTGCGCGCAGACATGGGACACCCTGCACCATTCAACCTCAAGTACGTGGCAATCGGTAACGAGCAATGGGGTGCCATTTATCCTGAGAACCTCAAACCGTTCATCGAACAGGTTCGCAAGAAATACCCTAACATCAAGATTATCGGCACGTCAGGTCCAGACTCTGAGGGTGACAAGTTCGACTACCTCTGGCCGGAGATGCGCAAGCTGGGCGCCGACCTCGTGGACGAGCACTTCTACCGCAACGAGCAATGGTTTCTCAACTCAGGTAACAGATATGACAATTACAAACGAGGCAAAGGTCAGCCTAAGGTCTTCGCCGGCGAGTACGCTTGTCACGGAAAAGGTAAGAAGTGGAACCACTTCAACGCAGCTCTCATGGAGGCAGCGTTCATGACAGACCTCGAGCGTAACGCCGATGTCGTAGAGATGGCTACTTACGCACCACTCTTCGCTCATGTCGACGGATGGCAGTGGAGACCAGACGCTATATGGTATGACAACCTCCGCTCGTTCAACTCTTGCTCTTACTACGTGCAGCAGCTCTATTCCCTCAACAAGGGTACTAACATGATATCACTCACCATGAACGGCAAGCCTGTAGCCGGCAACGACGGTCAAGACGGCTTGTTCGCTTCAGCAGCATTCGACAAAAACACATCTGAGTATATCATCAAGATTGTGAACACCGGTGACAAGGACCAGAAAGTCACTCTCAACCTCAAAGGCCTGAAGAAAGGGGAGCACAAAGGAACAAAAATCACGTTCCACTCTGACAACCCTATAGCAGAGAACACATTAGACAATCCAAAGGCTGTGATTCCGGTGACCAGCTCACTCTCCATCAACGGAGCATCACAGGAGGTGACTGCCGCTGCCAAGACATTCGTCATTTACAGATTCAGCAAGTGACTCTATCGTCTTTGAGAATTGACAAAAAAGAATCCGCGGATATTCTTCCGCGGATTCTTTTTTTCCTTCCGAAAACCTAATAAAATGTCCCCAAAAAACACACAAAAATATCTCATGAAGGCCTCATAGACTACGCCTAGTGTCTGTTAACGAGATATCCGATCAGAACCTCTATTTTTCAGTGTCCGAAACTCCTCTTTTTCCGTTGACACGAGGCAACAGAAAAATGGCTTCTGAAATTTTCTCATGTCTTATTCGGCCGCTGAAAATCTTAGGTTAGGACGTTGAAAAGTTCAGGTTAGGATTTTTAAATTCTCAGACCTGCGTTTAGACTATATCCTAACCTGAGAATTTCAAAAAAGAGACACAAGGTTTTTAAATGTCTTGTAATAACATTATCAGCAAGTTAACCTAAAAAACAGCAAAAAAAAGGCATAGGAAATTTGGTCACAGACCAAATTGTCCATTATTCCACCTGTTTTTCTCCCACGACAAGACATCAGTTATCTGACGTTCAAGAAATAAGATGTGACATCACAAGTATAGTAATGGCGTTCAACGTATGATTTCCCTACACACACGGTCCTGGAAGTCACGCGCGTTCCACACTGGTGTGTCACGATGCATGATGGAGAAAGCGTACCAATGTCCGTTTAGCCCTTTCGCATAACCCGCCAGTGACGAGTTGCCAGTCGTCACCAACGTACCCGTCTTACACATAATCCTTCCTCTCGTATAGCCAAGCGACATCCTCGTCTTCAGCGAACCGGTGCGTCCCTTCACTCCCGGCACAGCCAGCGACTCTCTGATGAAGATGTCACGGATAGGTCGGTTATTATATGCCCACAGCAGCAGTCTCACAAGAAAATCAGAGTTCACCCTGTTGGCAGGTGACAGACCGCTGCCGTCATTGATGACGAAATTCTCTTTCTTCGTGTCCACTCCCATCTTCTCTTTCAGGAAACGTTCCACCTCATGAGGCGACTTATCATACTGAGAATGTATCTGCCAGAAATTAGAGTAGACATTGTCAAGATGATAAAAAATACTCTCCGCCTTGATGTTACTGCTATAGATGAGCATCGGGGTCAGCACCTTCAGTATCGGGTTGTGTGTGGCGGCTATACACTCCGTGCCGCTGCTCAGCTGGTCGAGTGCGATACGTCGCATCATGGAGTTCAAGTCGAACATAGGATCATTGAAATGATCCGTGGCCACCTTAGTCCAATACTCATTGAGATTCGGGTCATCAATGTCGAACGGATTCTCGTTGACACGTATGCCGCGTCGGGCAAGAGTCTGCATGAATGTTCTCTTGATAAACCTCTCTCCTTTCAACATCAAAGGCAGCTTGTGGTACTGTATATCCCACGGTTTATCTGTGTAGTGAGGACGTAGAGTGTCACATCTGGCAAGGTTCATTATGATATTACCTTCCACACGTTTAACACCTCGCTGCTGAACAGCTTTTGCCCATTCGTTGAAGTCCCAGAATAACGGGTCATCATCCATTTTCAAAATCAGCGAACCGTGAAGAGTACCGTTCTCGTCCACCTCTCCCTTCATGAGCAGGCTATCACAAAACACGTAATTCTCCCCCATCCTGTCAAGAGCGGTCACCGCGGTGAGCAGCTTCATACAGGACGCTGGCGCCATCAGCTCCTTCTCGTTGTGTCTATATATATATGTGTTGGTGGAGATGTCAAATACTGATATCGATGTGTTATCAGGCGTGACACCGCGCTTGAAAGTGTTCACGAGATTATCCAGCCTTTGCTGAATATGCAGGTCACTCTGCAATATCAGGGAAGACGTGTCGGGCACTGACTCCGTAGTATCCGGAGACAGTCTTGCCTGTAAGTCATAAAATTCGAGATAATCATTTTTCCCCGTCAGTGAAGCTGGTAATATAAAAAACAGAACACCACATAATGATCCCAATATCCTTCGCATGTCTTTATCTTAAAACAACCAAATCGATTATCCTTTTTATTCAGTCACTAATAACTCTCTAACAATCACCATAGAGTCAAAAACATCTGTCATCAATCAGACCATCGTGTCAGACTTCACACCACGCACACGACTCATGCCAGCGGCGGGCATCCGCATACGCAAACCATCGGAATGACATCTCAGTCATTCCACCTGTCAGTAAAAAGTCAGTCTCGAAACTTTATAATCCAGTACGGCAACACTCGTCACGTCAACGCAAGTAGTCACCCTCGTTGCCGACGAGCCTCACGTTGTCTCAGTGGAACGTCAGCTCCACAGGGCAATGGTCACTGCCAAATACGTCAGTCAAAATTCTGGCGTCATCCAATCTGTCCTTAAACCTGTCAGACACCAAAAAGTAGTCGATACGCCATCCCGTATTCTTTTCTCTCGCCTTAAAACGATAGCTCCACCATGAGTACACATCCGCACGGTCCGGGTAGAAGTAACGATATGTGTCGGTCAGTCCGCTGCCGAGCAGCTCCGTCATCTTCCCCCTCTCCTCATCCGTGAATCCGGCGTTAGTCCTGTTTGTTTTCGGATTCTTAAGGTCTATCTCCTTATGAGCCACGTTAAGGTCACCGCAAATCACCACAGGCTTAGTCTCGTCAAGACGCTTGACGTATGCGCGAAAAGCGTCCTCCCAAACCATCCTGTAGTCAAGACGTTTCAGTCCCTCCTGTGAGTTTGGCGTGTATACCGTGATGAGATAATGGTCATCAAACTCAAGCGTTATGACACGTCCTTCGTGGTCGTGATCCTCAATGCCCAGTCCGTAGCTCACGGACAGGGGCTTTACACGTGTGAACACTGCGGTACCGGAATAGCCTTTCTTCTCAGCATAGTTCCAATAAGAAAGGTATCCTGGGAAACTCAGGTCGAGCTGACCCTCCTGCATCTTAGTCTCCTGAATACAGAACGCGTCAGCGTCCAACATTCTGAACACCTCAACAAAGTTTTTGTCCACGCAAGCTCTTATACCGTTAACGTTCCAACTTATGTATCTCATACCTATGGCATACTTGTTTTTGAGTTTGTGCAAATATAGCTAATTACTTCTGAATTTAGGCTTTTTCCCCAAGATTTGTCCGATGAGAACGACAAAAAATTTGACGTATAGAATAATTTATATATCTTTGGCGTAACAATAACCAATCCTTAACCAAAGAAATGACTACGACAAACTTTTTCGCCGTTGACCTCGGTGCCACGAGTGGACGAACCATATTGGGTTCTATTGTCAACGGAAAACTTGAACAGAGAGAAATCACACGATTTGCTAATAACATTATACAGACAGGAGGTCATTTCTTCTGGGACATCTACGCTCTATACAATGAGATCATAAAAGGACTTAAAGTTGTGAGTGAGGAGAAGATTAAGATTGACTCCATTGGTATCGACACATGGGGAGTAGACTTCGTCTTCATCGGCAGCGACGGCGGCATACTGCGCAACCCATACTGCTATAGAGACCCACACACTGACCACGCCATGGAAGACTACTTCAATCTGATACCGAAGGAGATGGTGTATGACAAGACCGGTATCCAGTTCATGCAGTTCAACTCTCTCTTTCAACTGTGTGCGTTACGCAAGAACCGCGACTCTGCCTTGGCTGCGGCGAATAAGATATTATTCGTCCCGGACGCTTTGTCTTATATGCTCACCGGAGAGGCCGTGTGCGAGTATACCATTCTCAGCACAAGTCAGATGCTTGACCCGCGCACCAAGAAGATTGACCTTCAGCTCATCAGCGTTCTTGGACTGGAGGAAAATAACTTCGGACGCTACGTCAACCCAGGCGACTTAGTGGGCACTCTCACTCCTGAGGTGCAAAAGATGACGGGACTCGGACCAATACCTGTCGTCGCTGTGGCAGGACACGACACCGGCTCCGCCGTGGCTGCAGTGCCAGCCGCTGACGAGAAGTTCGCCTATCTGTCATGCGGTACATGGTCGCTGCTCGGCATCGAGACAAAAGACGCGATAATAAACGAGAAGAGCTACGAGTATAATTTCACGAACGAGGGCGGAATAGAGGGAACGACACGATTCCTCAAGAATATCTGCGGCATGTGGCTCCTGGAGAGATGCAGACAGGAATGGACAGACGCTCCTGCGGATGTCAACCAGATAAACAGGGAAAGCATGAGCGCCCCGGCCTTCCAAAGCTTCATATTCCCGGACGCACCTGAGTTCGCCAACCCGACAAGCATGGTGGACGCCATACAAGACTACTGCAGACGCACAGGACAAAAGGTGCCACAGACTTATAAGGAAATCGCGCGATGCATATTCGAAAGCCTCGCCATGAGATACAGACAGGTTCTGGGCTATCTCAACGGACTGTCTCCGTTCCCTATCGACAAGCTGCACGTCATAGGAGGAGGAACGAAAAACACTTACCTGATGCAGATGGCGGCAAACGCCACGGGCATCGAGGTGATAACAGGACCGACAGAAGGCACTGCCATCGGCAACATCATGCTTCAGGCCAAAGCAGCCGGACTCGTCAACGACATGTTTGAGATGCGTAAGATAATCGCAGACAGCATTGAGCTTATGAAATATCAGCCGCAAGACTCACCATTGTGGGACGAGGCATATCAGAGATACCTGAGCGTGACAAGCCTGAAATAACACAGCCTGTGATGACTGACGATTTAGACAACGGACGTCTGACACTCAGATAATCATGGACACACAATCGAACAAATCAATTTAACTAACAAATACATTTACCAAACTATTTATGAAAACAGAACTTATATCTAAGGCATACGAGGTTGCAAAACAGCGTTATGCTGAATATGGTGTTGACACAGAAGCAGTGCTTAAGCAATTACAGGATTTTCATCTCTCACTCCACTGCTGGCAGGCAGACGACGTTCACGGCTTTGAGGTTCAGGCCGGAGCCATGTCTGGAGGTATTCAGTCAACTGGTGACTTCCCTGGAGCAGCAAGAAATATCGACGAGCTCCGCAAGGATATTCTGAAGGCTAAGTCACTCATCCCTGGTAGCCACCGTCTCAACCTGCACGAGATATACGGAGACTTCCAAGGCAAGGTGGTGGACCGTGACGAGGTGACTGTCGACTACTTCAAGTCATGGATTGAGTGGGGTAAGGAGAATAACACTCTTCTCGACTTCAACTCATCATCTTTCTCTCACCCTAAATCCGGCAGCCTGTCACTGTCAAACCCAGACAAGGGAATACGCGACTTCTGGATTGAGCACACAAAACGATGCAGAGAGATTGCTAACGCCATGGGTGAGGCGCAGAATGACCCATGTATCATGAACCTTTGGGTTCACGACGGATGCAAGGACCAGAGCGTCAACCACCATCTGTACCGCAAGTTGCTCAAGGAGTCTCTCGATGAGATCTTCAGTAAGAAACAGCCTATGATGAAGGACACCATAGAAGGTAAGGTGTTCGGTATCGGTCTCGAGAGCTTCACAGTCGGCTCACATGACTTCTACACCGGATATGCCGCATCACATAACATGATGCAGACTATAGACACTGGCCACTATCACCCGACAGAGATGCCTGGCGACAAGGTGAGCGCTCTCCTGCAGTTCTTGCCTGAGCTCATGCTTCACGTCAGCCGTCCTGTACGTTGGGACTCAGACCACGTGACAATCATGGACGACCCAACACAGGACCTCTTCTCAGAAATCGTACGAGCAGACGCCCTCAACAGAGTACACTACGGTCTTGACTTCTTCGACGGGTCAATCAACAGAATCGGCGCTTACGTCATCGGTTCACGCTCCGCACAGAAATGTATGTTACGCGCACTGCTCGAGCCTAAGGAGTTGATCTCAAAACATGAAATCGCAGGCGAGGGATATAAGGTGCTCGCACTCATCGAGGAACAGAAAGCAATGCCTTGGCAGGCTGTTTACGACGAGTTCTGCGTACGTAACAGCGTGCCTGTAGGCTCTGAGTTCATGACTGAGATAGACAAGTACGTGGCTGAGGTCACATCAAAACGATAAGACATGAATATCTTTATAGGCTTACTCATAATCGCCGTAGGTGCGTTTTGTCAAAGTTCCTGCTACGTCCCTATCAATAAGATAAAGGACTGGAGCTGGGAAAGCTACTGGATTGTGCAGGGTGTATTCGCTTGGCTGGTGCTGCCTTTCCTCGGCACACTGCTGGCCATACCAACAGGTTACACCATGCAGGAATTGTTCGCCACCACAAGCTCATTCAATATCTCCATGACGATATTCTTCGGTGTGCTGTGGGGCGTCGGAGGACTGACCTTCGGACTGTCAATGCGCTACCTTGGCGTGGCGCTTGGTCAGTCCGTGGCTTTGGGCACATGCGCCGGTCTCGGCACGATAATGGGACCAGTCTTCCAAGACATCTTCTTTCCAGAGATTGACGCATTGTCAAAACTCACCTCATCAGTGCTCATCGGTGTGTTCGTCACACTGGTAGGTATTGGCATTATCGGTGTAGCCGGCTCCATGAAGTCAGCGTCACTCTCAAATGACACAAACAATGAAGCGGTGAAGGACTTCAACTTTCCAAAGGGAATAGCCATTGCTCTGCTGGCGGGATTCATGAGCGGATGTTTCAACGTGGGACTGTCGTTCGGCGAAGGCATCAAACTACCGGACTCCGACCCTATGTACGCCACTCTGCCTGCCACCTTCCTGGTAACCCTGGGTGGCTTTGTCACTAACGCCGCATACTGCTTCTACCAGAATCAGACCAACCACACGTGGAGTGACTACGGCAAAGGCAGAGTATGGACGAACAACGCTATGTTCTGTCTCTTGGCAGGACTGCTCTGGTACAGTCAGTTCTTCGGACTCTCATTAGGTAAGGGATTCCTAACCGAGTCACCGGTGCTCTCCACATTCGCCTTCTGCATACTCATGGCGCTCAACGTGATATTCTCCAATCTCTGGGGCATCATACTGAACGAGTGGAAGGGCTGCTCAAGGAAGACATTATATGTGCTGGTGGTTGGAATAGTGATACTCATCATATCCACATTCCTTCCTCAACTGATTTAAGGATAACGACAAACACGTGTAATGATTATCTCGTATCTTGCTCAAGACCTTCGGCTGGACGACACGCACCTCACGCTGAGCGCACAAGGAAAGACAGACAACGGGGAATGAGAAAGACCGAGATAAGACATAAGCGTTTAAAACAAAAACACAGGCCTATGTGACGGTAGCAACCGCACAGACAGACCAAAAACAGTCAAAACAACAAAAAAATGGCATCAATATTAGACGGACGCAAAGAGCTGACAGAAGTGATCAACCAAATTGCGGAGGTGACAGGTTACCTGTGGCAAAAAGGATGGGCAGAACGTAACGGCGGTAACATTACAGTCAACATCACTGAGTACATGGACGACAGCTGTAAGTCAATGCCTGCCATAGCACCGGTAAAGCAGATCGGACTGACTCTGCCTTACCTTAAAGGTAAGTATTTCTATTGTAAGGGAACAGGAAAACGTATGCGCGACCTGTCGAAGGCACCGATGTCAAACGGCTCCATCATACGAATATGTGATGACTGCGCCAGCTACGAGATAATAGCCGACGAGCCAGTGTCACCTACATCAGAGCTGCCGACACACTTGATACTGCAGAACCACCTTCTCGAGACAGGAAGCGTGTACAAGGCCACGTTACACACACATCCTATTGAGCTTGTGGCCATGTCACACATACAGCGTTTCCTGAAGGGAGACGAGATGACTCGTGTGTTATGGTCTATGATACCAGAGACACTGGCTTTCGCTCCGCTCGGCATAGGCATAGTACCTTACGGACTGCCAAGCTCTGTCGAGCTCGCCAAGGCGACATTGGAGCAGATCAAGACACACGACGTGGTGATGTGGGAGAAACACGGTACCGTGGCTGTGGGAACAGACATCATGGACGCATTCGACCAGACAGACGTGCTCAACAAATCTGCCACGATATACATGACGGCAAGAGCCATGGGCTCAGAGCCAGACGGTATGACCGAGGCTGCGATGAAAGAAGTGCAGGATGTCTTCAACCTTCCTAAGAAACGTCCTTGCTGATAAAAATGTCCTCGCCGCATAATCAACGGACAACGGACAGCTCAACACAAAGTGAGTCGGTAGCCAAAAGGTTACTGACTCACTATTTTTCACACACCAAGGCGTTATCCCTTTTGTATTATAGATTGGCTAATTTGTTTGTTATAGTGTTAAAAGTGTAACTCCCCCAAAAAAAACAATATCAAAATATTGCGATAATGTTAAAAACATCTAACTTTGTCTAAAAATCTATGGGCAAAGCATAGATTTATATTCACATATATATATTATGCTATTGAACATTACTTGCGAATTTTGGAATATCGAAAGTAAGAGGTCGTGAGACTTAGGTTCCCCCTAAATGAAGTGACACACATTAACATTTCATTTGATTATTCCCGCACCGAGAGGTGTGGGAATATTATTTTAAAGAAACGTGTCACATCCTTCACCATCACACATCATTCCAACATCATTTGTGAGGCTAGCCATCACTTTTCTTACGCAAATAACAGTCCCTACCCTCCCAACACCTTATCATCGTAGGCGTGTAATGAACATGACGACATCATTCATACATGTCACGTCTTCAGCCCATCTGTTCATGCGTTCGTAGGCTGAACACGCAAGGTCATCTGTGCAAAAAATCATAACAAATAAGTATTGCAAATATTAGCGTTATATTGTTATTTCGCGATGTTTTTCAGAGCAAGAAAGAAAAAAAATTAACAATTATATGGGTAAACTTTATTTATTATTTTCTCTATTCACACTGTCACTAACATCAAAAGGTGAAGAACAAGACTCAACAAGGAACATACAACTATCTGAGATTGAAATAGTCTCAACAGTAAAAGAAAAAGGGTCACTGCGTCAGCAGCCTATGTCGGCAAGCAGACTGACATCAAAAGACATCGAGAGCAAACAGATTAAGTCACTGAAAGGAATAACATCGTTAGTACCTAATGTATTCATGCCTGACTACGGAAGCAAGTTGACCAGTGCAGTATATATAAGAGGAATTGGCTCACGCATCAACACACCGGCAATTGGATTATACGTGGACGATATGCCGTACGTGGACAAAACATCCTTCGACTTCACCCTCTACGACATAGAGAGTATCGATGTGATGAAGGGGCCTCAAGCCACTCTCTACGGACTTAACGCCATGGGAGGTATTATCAACGTACACACCAAGTCACCGATGAGACACCAGGGTACAGACGTGAGACTCGGATACGCATCGGGCGACAACCACCGTAACATCTCACTGTCACACTATCAGAAGGTGAATGACAAGTTCGCCTTCTCCGCAGCCGGATACTACGAGGGCAGTGACGGATTTTACAAAAACAGCTACACAGGAAAGAGTGTGGACGACATACAGTCCGGCGGAGGACGCATCCGCGGTATACTGCGTACTTCAGACAAGTTAAAGATGGAATTGTCAGCCGGTTACGACTATTCAGATGAAGGTGCATACCCTTATTATTATGTAGGCTCACTGACAGACACAGAGTCATACGCAGACAACAAAGACAAGATAACCAACAACAGAGAGCACAGCTACCGAAGAGGACTGTTCAACACAGGCTTCAACATCGAATACAAAAACGACGACGTGATATTGAGCAGTGTCACATGCTATCAAAACATCAAGGACAGGATGTACATGGACCAGGACTTTCTGTCGACAGACATCTACTCATTCTCACAAAAACAGAAAATCAACACCTTCAATGAAGAGCTGATTATCAAGTCCGCCAAAACATCAAGATGGGAATGGCTGAACGGAGTGACATTCATGACACAGTTACTTCACACAGACGCTCCGGTAACATTCTACGACGAAGGTAAGGAATGGCTACAAAACACCATTAACTCCAACATGCCTAAGATTATCGACATGGGCATCACCATAACCAACGAGGACAACCTCAACATGGGAGGCTCATTCGAGACTCCAACGCAGAACGCCGCCGTCTTCCACCAGTCCTTGTTCCACATCACCGACAAACTGTCGGTGATAGCAGGAGCACGTCTGAACTATGACCATAAGAGATTAGAGTATGACACCACGTCAATGCTCAAATACAGATTTGACATGAGCGCACAGATGGGTGAGTCACCAATAGAAATAACACTTAACAAGGAGGCGTCAGCCATTTATAATGGTAAGGTCAGCGACGACTATTTGCATGTACTTCCGAAAATAGCGTTCAAATACGACTTCGACAACAGCAACAATATCTATCTGTCTGTTTCTGAAGGCATGCGTTCTGGCGGATACAACGTACAGATGTTCTCTGACATCCTGCAGTCAGCATTAAGAAACGACATGATGAAACAGACACAGGAGTCACTGCTCGAAGAGATGAACAAGAATCCTAATGTGCCGGATATAGCATATATGATGGTTGAAAACTCCATTCCTGTCGGTGACAACCCTGATGTCAAGACAACAGTGACATACAAACCTGAGCTAGCGTGGAACTATGAGATTGGCACCCACCTTACAATGTTCGACCGCTCACTGATGATTGACGCCTCTGTGTTCTTCATGTCCACACGAGACCAGCAGATAGCGCGATTCACAGACTCAGGTCTGGGACGTATCATGGTCAACGCAGGAAAGAGCAAGAGCTACGGACTGGAGACATCAGTGAGATGGCATCCAACAAAACCACTTAACATAAATGTCAACTATGGTTATACTCACGCCGTATTCACCGACTACGACGGAGGAAACGGAAAAGACTACACAGACAACTACGTTCCTTTCGTGCCGGAGCATACAGTGAACTGCGAGGCTGCATACACTTTCAACATCAAAGACTCATGGTTGAACGGACTGACATTAGCTGTCAACTACACCGGCAATGGTAAGATGTACTGGACAGAGAGCAATAACGCTTACCAGAAATTCTACTCACTCGCAGGTGCCAGAATAGAGATCACGACCAAGTATTTCGACATGACTCTTTGGGGACGAAACCTGTTCGACACTAAATACAACACCTTCTATTTTGAGAGCATGAGCAGAGGATTTGAGCAACACGGCAAGCCACAACAAGTGGGAGTGGACCTGAAGTTCTCAATAAACTAATCACTATGTGAGTGGTTTAACGTCGCTTGCCGAAAAATAAAAAATCGTACATAAAAATATAAAAAAAATGTTTTTTCCGTGCAAGATATTCGGGATTCTAAGTTATGAAGATATAAACGCAATAATAATAAGAAAATTATCCGAATTTAGACTTCCCAAAAAACATCGCAGAAAGATTGGCCTATAATCATTTTGATGTATTTGAAACTTTTCATGTATGATTGTATGAAGAAAAGCGTGGGGACAATGTTCTCCACGCTCTTTCTTTTCCCGCACTCCGATGAAATCCGCCGAACCAATACCGTAGGTATAAGACACTAACACAAAAGGTAAAACACAAGGTGACAATAATTTACAGTTTTGTCGCCCATAGTCGAAAAAGGCATAAAACATCAGCGGAAGAACATTGCGGAAAGATTAAAAAGACAACCAAAATTCCAATCGGCATTAGCAATTTTCACTGTTCAAAACTCCTCTTTTTTCATTGACACTAGACAACGAAAAAATGACTTCCGGAATTTTCCCGTGGCTTATTCGGCGTCTGAAAATCTCAGGTTAGGACGATGAAAAGTTCAGGTTAGGATTTTTAAATTCTCAGACCTACGTATAGACTATATCCTAACCTAAGAATTTCAAAAAAGAGACCAAAAGTATTTAAACATCTTGTTTTAAGATTATCAGCAAGTTAACCTATTTTCCACAAAAAACAGGCATAGGAAATTTGGTTACACGCCTATATTGTCCATTATTCCCCCACTAAACTCATAGTTTCCGAAAGGCAAAACACACAATAAAACATTGACATTCACAACATTCAAAGAATAAGGAGTAAAAAAGCAGAAAAACAAAACGCATAAAGCACGTAAAAAGAGCTGACTCACAAGTGAGCCAGCTCATCGTTCATCATATTTTCACGAATAAAAAATAAAAACAATATGCGCATTGCGTATAAAGAAAATCCAATACTAAGTCAGAGAACGCACGTTGCTATTGAACAGAAAAAGAAGCGTAATACCTCTAATCGCCAATAGTAACGTTAATCACGTATTCACCTGTAGGAAGAACACCTACATGGAAAAACTTCATATTATCATCAGAAACAGCGAAGGATGAGAACACCACAGCATCATCGTCACAATCATATATCTCCACATGAACCACCATGTCATCATCACAAGGCACAACATAGACGTCATCGCAAAACCAAGACTCACGTAACAATTCATCCTTAACGGCAGTACGTTTCTTGCCTCCTGAAGGAGTGACAGATGAATATCTGCGTAATTCTACCAATTCAGTACCATTATCCGTCGCTGTCTCGTGTAATGAAATTAACGCAAAACCAGTGTAAGGTAAAAAAAGAAAAAACAACGATAAAAAAAATGTTCTCATAATAAAAAAAGGTTAGAATATAATTTAGACAAAAAGAATTTTCCGCCGGCCGTGCTCACAGTTAATGACCACAATATTTGAAACACCATCCTAAAAAAAGTTATTCAAGTATTAGACCGTATAACAGTAAGACAGGCCGCGGAAAAGAAGCAAGGTTAAATTTATTGTAGGGATAATGTCTGAAAGGACATCGGGAGAGATGTCCGTTTTCAAAACCAAACAAAAGTAAATAATGGGTGAGAGAAGTAGAAAAAAAATGTATTGCTATGTGGTAAGTATAAAATCCTAATGTGTTACACAGTCCAACAATCGCAATTAACAAGTGTTCATATCTTTTTACAAATAAAACGATTAAACACAATTAACAATAAGAAAAAGCATGTCACAACCCAATAAAGTCACTGTTATTTACAAATATTAAAAAAGACATCATGTCGTCAAAAGACAAGTCCGTTGAGTCTTATAAAATCATGTCATAAGAGCTATGATAACATGAATGAAAACAAATGATTCGACTATTATGGGTAATTAAATTAATTTTTTTTAACTTTGCATAACGAAAACATGTAATCATACATAAGTGACATGTATTTGTCCCATAAATAAAAGTCCAACTCAAGGAAAAAAGATGAGAGTCAGCATAATTACTGTCTGTTACAACAGAGAAGACACAATACGAGACGCTATAGAAAGCGTGCTCGCTCAGAATTACGATGACATAGAATATATCATCGTGGACGGCTCATCTAAGGACAACACCATGAACATCGTGAATGAGTACAGGGGACGCGTCACGAAAATCATATCCGAGATGGACCGAGGAATGTATGAGGCCATCAACAAGGGTATACGTATGGCTACCGGCGATGTCATAGGCCTGGTACACTCTGACGACATCCTTGTCTCACCAGACACCATATCACACATCGTCAACCGCATGAAAGAGACGGGTGCCGACCTGCTCTACGCCGATGGAGTGTATGTCAAACGAGACAACACTAACAAGATATGCAGGAACTGGGTCGGAGGTGAGTTCTCAAGAAATAAGATAAAATGGGGATGGCTTCCTCTACACACCACGGTATACATCCGCAAGGAGACAATGATGAAATATGGTCTTTACGATGAGCGCTTCGAGATCTCCGCAGACACCAAACTACTCATCAAATACCTGTTCAATCCAGACATCAAAGTGACATACCTCCATGAATACGTCATCAAGATGAGAATGGGTGGACTGTCGACCACAGGCGCACACATGAGCCATGTATGGGCTGAAGACGTGTTGCTCTATAAGCAATACGGGTTCAAACACCCGAAAATGCTGAAAGTCATGAAAATATGCTGGAAGATACCACAATATATCTCTGCGAGATTCATGAGTCTCAATGACATAAACAGATAGACACTACAGTTCTGACAACCTGACACGAGAAAACGAATAATACTGAGAAAGATAGTAACTAACCATAGATTTAACGTGAAAATTTACACTTAGTAATGGAAAAACTTAAGTTATTGGCGGCAGCCGCAGTCGCATTACACGCATTCACCATTCAGGCACAAACCTGGACTGATGTGACCGAGTGTTACATCAACAACCCCAACATGGACAAAGGATATAGTAGCTGGGCGACCTGGGGCGACCTACCTAATCCTCCGAGAAACGATTACAACTTCATTAATCTGTCTGGCAAGAGTTTCTACATGTGGCAAGACATCAGCGATCTTGTTCCCGGCAAATACAGACTGTCCTTACAGTCTTTCTACAGACACGGCACAGCCGCCGAAGACTATAGTGTGTACATTGGTGCCACGTCACTCTCCGACTATGAGTATTACTTACCTCAAATAAGCATTTACACAGATGACTCAGGAGACAACAGTGTCAGCAATGACGTCACCAAGAAAATTCCATGCCTGTCCTCAGCAGCCCTTGAGATACCGCTGGAGGGAACGACAGACATCGTCAACGGTAACCTGTACGTGCCGAAGAGCTACGAGGCAATCGCCAACTGGTTCAATGCCGGCTATTACGTCACAACAATAAACTTTGACATCAGCAAGGTCTGCGACGCCAGCTTGTCAGTATACAAAGGACTGACGATGTCGAACGAACTCATGGCTATCGGCGAGGGATTCAAACTGGAATACAGCGGTGACATCAAACACGTCACTTCCTTCGAGCTTTCTGACACGGAGACAACTCTCGTACCGACACAGTATAAGACAATACACGCTCAGAACTTCTTACCGAAAGACGCCACATTCAAAAATATCAAATGGATGTCAGACAACGAGTCGGTAGTCACCATAAGCAACGATGGTGTGATGAAGGCTGTAGCACTGGGCGAAGCGACAATAACGGCGGTCGCCATTCCTGAGGGTAAGGTCACGCAGACATGCCACGTTACCGTGGTAAGCCCGACCACACCTAACGATGTCAATCTGATTATCAACGAGATGCTTCTCGCAAACATTGACACAGAGATAGATCCGTCATGGAACTACGGCTCATGTGTCGAACTGTACAACCCGTCTAATGACATCGTAGGTCTGGACAGACTGTATGTGACAGACGACACGACGAATCTGACAAAGTGTGCGATGAAGCAAAGCAGTCTGTTCATACCGGCCAAAGGTCATGCACTCATCTGGTTCGACCATCATGACGACATCTTCTCTCCTTCTCAGATTGACATGAAGCTGAAATATAACGGAGGAACACTGTATATCACAGATGGTGTGAAGGTGGTAACAAAACAAGACTACCCTCAGTCAATAGGTCGCGCCTCATACGCAAGGACAATGGACGGAGGCGACACATGGAGCTGGACACCTACCCACACTCTCAACAAAAGCAACAGCACCGCCGCTTGGTACACTAATGAGCAAGTGGAGACACCGACAGTGGATGAGGACGGAGGCACTTTCACAAACGACACGACGATACACATCAGAGTGCCGGAGGGAACGTTCCTGACTTACACGCTAGACGGCTCAACACCTAAGTACAACTCAGCCAATATCATAAGCGCTGACACGACAATGACATTCTCAGGCAAGTCGGCAGTAATCAGACTCATGGCACATAAAAAAGGATGTCTGTCAAGTGAGGTGCTGACACGTACGTATATATATAAAGACAAAAACTATGTCTTCCCAATCATGGCGGTAACGTCTGACAGGGAGAATCTGTTCGGAGAAGAATACGGAATATTCGTGGGAAGAGGATACGGCAACGGAAGACCTGGTAACGGAAAAAGCTACAACTGCAACTGGAACGCAGACTGGGAACGTCCAGCGAACTTTGAGTACATAACAGACAAGGGCGAGTACGTGTTCAACCAAGAGGTAGACATCTCTTCATGCGGAGGATGGAGCCGCTCATACCAACCTCACTCTTTCAAGCTCAAGGCAGCGAAGTACTACAACGGACTAAACTCCATGGACTATCAGTTCTTCAGCAGCAAGCCTTACCAGAAACATAAGACCTTACAGATCCGAAACGGAGGTAACGACAATGAGGGACGTATCAAGGACGCCGCCATCCAGGAGGTGGTCAGACAATCTGGAATCAACGTTCACACTCAAGCTTGGCAGCCGGTACATGTGTTCATCAATGGTGAGTACAACGGAGTGATGAACATGCGTGAGCCTAACAATAAACACTACGCATACTCTAACTACGGATATGACACTGACTCTATAGACCAGTTTGAGATGTCTCCCGACTCAGGTTATGTACAAAAGGCAGGAACGATAGACAAATATCTCGAATGGTACACACTCTCCGAGAACGCTGACGACCCAGAGACATACGAGAAGATATGCGAGATGGTGGATATCGACGAGTATATCAATTATGTCGCTGTGGAGATGTATATCAAGAACTGGGACTGGCCACAAAACAACGTGAAGGGATTCAGGTCTAGAAACGACGGTAAATTCCACTTCGTGCTCTTCGACACAGAGCAGTTTAACAGCGGAAGTATCAGCAACCCTCTGATAACTTTCGCGGGCAAGCAGAATTACACGTTCGACTATCTGTACGGCACCGACCAGACACCATGGAAGACGGGAGATAAAAAGACTGAGGAGATAAAGTTCGTCACAATCTTCCTGAACATGCTCAAGAACGAGCAGTTCAGAAAACAGTTCATCGACGTGTTCTGCATCAACGGCGGCTCAGTGTTCGCCAACGCCAACGTGTCTGAGATTGTCAAGACGATGCGTGACTACATGAACACAGGCATGAAACTGACCAACAACAGCTCGTCATCAAGCGCCAACAGCGTCATCAACGCCTTCACCACAGACTACCAGAAGAGCATGGCAACATGCCTCGCCGCATACAAGCCAATGAACCTGAAGTCAACGTCAAGTATCAACTCAGCGAATTTCTCTTCTAACATAGCAGAAGGTGAGCTGTTCATAAACGACATCAAGGTTCCTACCGGTTCGTTCCTGGGTAAGCTCTACTTGCCTGCCACCATCAAAGCGGTAGCTCCAGCAGGATATAAATTCTTGGGATGGTCTAAGTTCAAGTTCGACGGCTCACCTATCATCAACACCGAACCTGAGATTGAGCTGACATCCAACACTAATTATCTGCATGCGAGATGGGAGAAGATGACTGAGGAGGAGATGATAGCTAATAACGTGGACACCACTGTTGTGGTGATCAATGAGGTCAGCGCAGCCAACGACGTCTTCGTCAGCGACTACTTCAAGAAGTCAGACTGGCTGGAACTGTACAACACTACAGATCAAGACGTAGACATCCGAGGTATGTATCTCACGGACAATATCAACAAGCCGGAGAAATACCAGATACCTGAAGATGATCCATACATAAACACCATCATACCTGCTCATGGCTACAAGGTTATCTGGTGTGACAAGAAAGACAATAAGTCTACCGCAATACACGCAAGCTTCAAACTTGACGCCGACAGTGGCGTTGTAATGTTGTCAAGAGTTAATGACAGCGAGATAGTTTTCTCTGACACATTACGGTATGTGGGTCATGAGGGCACTGAGTCGTTCGGAAGATTCCCTGACGGATATAAGCACAGCGCTATCATGTCAAGACCAACTCCCGGCTCCGCTAACATTTGCGACGCATACGTCTTGAGTCAGGCACGCTATGAGGTGGTGACAGGTGTGGAACAGATCACAGAAGCTGACGAGAATGGCCTGAACATCGTGTTCGTCGGCGACAACAGGGTTAACATAAAGAGTAACGATGGTAACATCAACACTGTCACCATATATACCACATCCGGCGCTCTCATCATGGAGGACACATTCAACAGTGACTTCGAGACCATAAACCTGAATGGTTTGCCACACGGCATGTATGTCATGAAGGTCACCGACGACAACGGAAACATGTCAACAGTCAAGTTCGTACTGAAATGACGATATTGTATAATAACAGAATAGGGCGTGTCTGAGACACGCCCTATTTTCATATCATACATCATCACAATTAACGTACGCTGTACTTGCTGAGAGAACCAGCAGTTCTGATCTCTGGAGTAGATGGAACAACGAGGTTGATAACCACTGTACCATTCTCGAGCTCCTCGGCAGCGTTAGAATAGAAACGGATAACACCGTTCTTGACATTGTAACGTACACTCTTCTCTGCTTTCTTGTCAAGAGCCACGAGGTTCACACCATAGGTGTCACCCTTAACGACACGTACACGTGCAGGAACGTCAATCTGAGCAACATCGAACTCGTTAACCTCAACAACGTTAGCGTTACCGTTTACGTCATACACAGCCTCTGTAGCTGTATAAGTAGTAACCTTTGGACTCTTAGCTTTCTTTGTAACTGTGTTAGCACTTGCTGCAACGGCCATTACCATTGCGAACGCAAAAACGAAACTCTTTTTCATAACCTAAAATCTTTTTACCTACGGGAATCAAGTTTCCCCAAAACTAAACAATCTTTTCTAA
The DNA here is from genome assembly GCA_937900485.1 of uncultured Prevotellaceae bacterium. Classification (GTDB taxonomy): domain Bacteria; phylum Bacteroidota; class Bacteroidia; order Bacteroidales; family Bacteroidaceae; genus Minthosoma. The sequence continues at coordinate 11,173 of CALCEL010000033.1, read as the reverse complement.
TAACTGGTGTTTAACACCCTTATCTCTTTGTACGCTGCAAAGTTAAGCACTATTTATCATTGCGGACAACTATTCCCGCATAAAAAACAGAAAAAAGGGTGTTTTATTGACAATTATTAATCTCAACATTTATTCGTCAAGGTGATTTTCTGCTTATTACACCATTTTAAGATTCTCTCAGCACGTGTGATGACATAACGTTCTCTTTTCTTGAAAGTAAGACGTTAGCACTTATTTTTCATGGTGTCATATCACACCTATTATATAATAAGGTGAAAAATAGTCTCAGGGACTTTACTCGCATAAGACAGAAAGGTAATAACGTAAAGGAGACGACACATAAAGATACATGCCGGAAGGAAAGATGTTCCGTTCCGGCATGAATATCGATAAATATGTTCAAATAAAAGCTATGCTATTATAATACAGCCTTGAATCTCTCGATGAAGTCATCGACGTCAGCCTTTGTGAGACACAGAGGAGGAAGAAGACGCAACACGTTAGTACCAGCGCAGCCAGTGAAACAGTGCTGCTCCTTGACAAGGCGAGTACGTATCTCCTTATATGGCACGTCAAGCTCAATACCGATCATGAGTCCTTTGCCTCGCACCTCAGTCACGTGAGGCAGTTTCTCTTCCTTAAGACGCATGATGAAATACTCACCCACATTAGCGGCATTCTCAACAAGGTTCTCCTTCTCGATGATGTCAAGAACAGCCAAGGCTCCCGCACAAGCGAGATGGTTTCCTCCGAACGTTGTTCCGAGCTGACCATAGACTGGTTTGAACTTAGGACTGATCAGGAGTCCGGACATAGGGAAACCGTTGGATATTCCCTTTGCCACGGTGATGAGGTCTGGCTTGACATTGAAATATTGGTGAGCGAAGAACTTTCCGGAACGTCCGTATCCGCACTGTATCTCATCGCAGATGAGAACAGTATTGTACTGATTGCAAAGACGTCTCAAGCCTAACATGAAGTCACCTGTCACCATACGTATCCCCCCAACACCCTGGATACATTCCAGTATCACGGCACACACGTCACCCTTGCTAAGCTCCGCCTCCCATGCGTCTATATCATTTATCGGCAGATAAGTGACATGACCATTATTATTGATCGGAGCGATAATCTTCGGGTTGTTAGTAGCCTCAACAGCTAAAGACGTACGACCATGAAAGGCTTTCTCAAGGGAGAGCACACGAGTACGTCCATTGTAGAACGAAGCCAGTTTTAACGCATTCTCATTAGCCTCAGCACCTGAGTTGATGAGGAAAAGCTGATAGTCGTCGTAACCACACGCCTTTCCGAGACGACTAGCAAACTCTTTCTGTAACGGGTTCTGTACAGAGTTAGAGTAAAATCCTAACTTGTTCAACTGCTTGGTCATTGACTCCACATAGTGAGGATGACAATGTCCAACACTTATCACGGCATGACCACCGTAGAGGTCAAGATATTCTTGTCCGTTCTCATCCCACACATGGCATCCCTTACCATGATCTATGGTTATGTCGAACAATGGATATACATCAAAAAGATTCATATAGCATTAATAATTTTACTGTAAGCAGAACAATGCCTGTCTTACATTAAACATTTTCTATCAGAAAGCGCTTGCTTTGAGACCAAGTCCGGAGCGCTCATCAACAGCAAACATGATATTCATATTCTGGACTGCCTGTCCCACCGCTCCCTTGAGCAAGTTGTCAATAACAGACGTGACAACGACCTTTCTACCGAAGACATCCGTATGAACCAACGCCTTATTGGTGTTAACCACCTGCTTGAGGTCTAACGCCTTGTCTGAATAATGTGTGAAAGTCGCCTTCTCGTAGAACTCCTTATAAAGTGTTTGTACTGCCTCAGCAGACATCGGCTTATCGAGGGTGACCACCTCTGTGCAGAAGATGCCTCTGGCAAAGTCGCCGCGATAAGGTATGAAGTCAACAGTCACTCCGTCTTTGTCATATCCCTCATTGAGTGTGTCTATGACAGCTGGAGCGTCAGCGGGACGCAGCTCATTCAGTGTCTGGCATATCTCGTGTATATGCTGATGGTTAAAAAGCTTATATACAGAGAAATTATCTGAACGCCAAGAAAAATGAGTAGTCGCAGCCGGTTTCTGACCAGCTCCCGTGCTACCTGTTATAGCATTGACGGATATGTCTTTCGTGAGGAGGCCTGCTTTAGCCAACGGCAGCAGTCCCACCTGTATACATGTGGCGAAACATCCAGGATTGGCAAGATGCTGACATCCGGCAATAGCATCACGGTGAATCTCAGGCAAACCATAAACATAGTCGTGAGCACCCTTGATTCTGAAGTCCTGTGCCAGGTCGATAATTTTCACACTGTCTGGTATGGAGTGCTCCTTAAGGAACGCCTCACTCTTTCCGTGTCCGAAACAGAAGAACACTACATCGACCTTATCGAAAGGCATCTCATCAGTAAACTCCAACTCTGTCTCACCAATGAGTCCCTCGTGTACATCATACACCTTGTTGCCTGCATTCGACTCAGAATTAGCGAACACGATTTCCACAAAAGGGTGATTCAACAACAAGCGTATAAGCTCACCACCAGTGTAGCCGGCAGCTCCTAAAATTCCAACTTTAATCATTGTTACTCTTATCAATATTTGTACCAGGACGTTCTGAAGCTAACAACCAGATGAGAAGGTAGAAAAAGACACTAAGACCTCCGAAAAAGCAAGCACAGAAAACGATAACACGGACAATCAATGAATCAATCTCAAAATACTCCGCTAATCCACCGCACACACCGCCAATCTTCTTGTCAGTCGTAGAAAGATAGAACTTCTTATTTTCCATAAAACCTTTATTTACATGACACATATTATTACTTTTCCCGTCATCTTCGGCAATGCAGAACTGTTGACGTTAAGCACAAACACTTATCTCTCTTCGTTTGGATGAGCGAGGTAATAAGCGCGCAGGGCAGTACTTGTCACCTTGATGAATCCCTTGGCGTCCTCAGAAGACCATGCTTTAGCAGTCTCACCATACTCACCCAACTTATTCTTGACAAGGTCATTAGGAGAGTCTACGCCGACAGTCTGGAAACAGAGCGGTCTGAGTTCGAGAGTTACCTCACCAGTGACATTACGCTGTGAGCTTGTCAACATAGCCTCTATATCTGCCATCACCGGCTCCAGATACTGTGACTCATGCAAGAACATGCCGTACCAGTTAGCCACCTGGTCTTTCCAGTACTGCTGCCACTTTGAGAGAGTATATTTCTCCAAGAAGCGGTGAGCTCCTATGATGAGCATTGGTGCAGCAGCCTCGAATCCCACACGTCCCTTGATACCTATGATAGTATCACCGACATGGCAGTCACGGCCGATACCATAAGCGGCGCCGATTTCCTCTACAGCCTGTATGGCTGCGATCTTATCGTCATATTTCTTTCCATTCACTGAGCACAACTCACCTTTCTCGAAGCCTAGTTTGAGATACTCAGGACCCTCCTTTGTCGGGTGCTTCAGATACGCAGACTCAGGCAGTCCCTGCTTAGAGTCAAGAATCTCGCCACCACATATTGATGTTCCCCAAATACCCACATTGTAAGAGTATTTGAGTTTTGTGAAATCTGCGGAGAAACCGTTAGCGTTGAGGTAGTCGATTTCCTCCTGACGGCTGAGATTACCATCACGAGTGAGTGTGATTATCTCGACTCCTGGAGCCATGACGAGAAAAGTCATGTCAAAACGTATCTGGTCGTTACCCGCTCCTGTTGAGCCATGAGCGATGGCGCTTGCGCCAATCTCCTTAGCGTAACGTGCTATTGCCAGAGCCTGGAAGATACGCTCAGAGCTGACGGATATAGGATAGCAGTTGTTGCGTAACACATTGCCGTACACCATATACTTAAGCGATTTAGCGTAGTACTCCTGCGTAACGTCGAGAGTCACATATTTAGTCGCACCCAACTTATATGCGTTCTCCTCATTCGTTTTCAACTGCTCCGCTGAAAAACCACCTGTGTTAGCACATGCCGCATACACTTCGTAACCCTTCTCCTTCGCAAGATACATTACAGTGTAAGATGTATCCAAACCGCCGCTGAAAGCAACGACTACTTTTTTCTTTTCTGCCATATTCATTATTTTTTATCTTCAGCTATGAAGTACCCCCGACATCAACGACACATCCGCCAATCGGTCATACTATCGGCATCTCCATTGCCTGGTAATTGTCATTTTCTCTCGCCACTTCGCAATATGTCGCTCACCTGCGACCGTGGCGTAAATTTTTCTAGTAAGAATTAATATTTACGAGTGACTATACAATTTATCACATAAATCCTCTGAGCACCATATCCTTCATGACCTCTTGGAAAATCTCGATAGGTGTCGGTTCTCCCTTATGAGTATCAGGATCATAAAGCATACCTGTACAAATACAGAATTTTCTGTTTTTCATTTCCAGGATTGGGTGATTGACACATCCCTGGCAACTTCTCCAGAACGCCTCATCATCTGTCAGCTGATTGAAGCTCACAGGCACATAGCCCAATGAGGTGTTCATCTTCATGACAGCGTCACCGCTGGTGAGTGAGAAAATCTTAGCATGAGGCCATCTCACACGAGCCAAGGTAAACGTATGGTCTTTGATACGCTTAGCTATGTTCCTGCCCTGGTAGTCAGGATGCACTATCAGACCAGATGTAGTGACATACTGCTTATTTCCCCAGGTCTCGATGTAACTGAAACCAGCAAACGTGTCGCCGAACTCACCCTGCCTACTCGGGTCAAGTGCCAGCACGGCTTTACCTTCTTTCATCTTCGTAGCCACATATTCGTGAGTTCTCTCCGCAATTCCCGTTCCTCTTTTCTTAGCAGCGATTCTTATTGTGTCAAGAATCAGATCCACATACTTCTCGTGGCTCTCGTCAGCCACAATAACATTAATTCCGTCTTCGTACAACATTTTACTTATAACCTTGAACCTGGATATACAGGTACTATTGTTCTTAAATTAGCCTCAAAAATATTCTTGTCACACCCTTCCTCAAGAGCCAGCATGATGGTATCGTCACCGGCAATCGTTCCTATCACCTCGGAAAAGTTTGCGTTGTCAATGTCCGACGCCAGTCCACTCGCATATCCCGGTCGTGTCTTAATAACTGCCAGATTACCGGAGTACCTTATGCTCATGAAACCATTTCTGACAGCACTACCAGCTTCCCTGTGTTCACGAACCCTCTGATAATAAGGATTGGACGGCAACATATATATAGGCTTGCCATGCGGAGAGTTACCTTTGATAACCTTCAACAACTTCAGGTCTCTCGAAAGTGTGGCTTGCGTCAGCACATGTCCCAACTTAGACAACTCTGACAACAATTCCTCCTGACTTCCGATATCCTTATCAGAAATAATGTCTTTTATAATATCAAGTCGTGATTGTCTCGCCGTCATAACGCATATTTATTCATTCAGACTGCAAATTTATACACTAATATTAAAACAACAACACTTTTATGCGTATTTTTATGCATTACGCACGTATATTTATAAAAAAATGGAGTGAATCACGTATTTTTATGCACACAAAAAAAAAGAGAACGTTGGAGAGTCACTCCACCGTTCTCTTTACACCTTATATGTATGTATCACAATTCCGTCTCACCCTCAATAAAATCCTCCACATACATATTCTCGCCATCGAACACCGCGAACGTGAACAATGTCATCCACTCACCCAAGATAACCAGTCGCGACGAGTTACCGAGCAGAAGGTCAAGCTCAATGTGACGGTGTCCGAACAGGAAATAGTTGATAGAAGGATGTGACTTGAGATAATCCTTTGCATACAGAATCAGTCCCTCCTTATCCTCACCCTGATAAGGTTCCTCACCATTGTCCGGCGCGCTGTCATATCCCACGATCTTACTGACATTCTCAAAATCCCTTTTCTCATCTATGTTAACGCCCTTTCTCTTCATCCTGCTATGCCTTGCCCAGTTCAGTCCGAAGTTCACGAACAAGTCAGGATGGATACAAGTAACTATCTTCTTCAAGATTCTGCTTTTGAAACAAGAGAACATGAACTGAGTCTTCCAGTTGTGGTCGCGATAGTCGAGCCCGTCTCCATGAGCGAGGAAGAACTCCTTACCACATATCTCGCACACACACGCCTGTCTGTGGAGTATCACACCACACTCCTTCACCAGATAATCGCCCATCCACTGGTCATGATTACCCACGAAGTAATGAACGTCGACACCCAGATCCGTCAACTCAGATATCTTTCCGAGAAAACGGGTGAATCCTCGCGGCACAACCTCCTTGTACTCAAACCAGAAGTCAAACATATCTCCAAGCATATAGACCGCTTCAGCCTTATACTTTATCTTATCCAGAAAATTCACCAGTCGACGTTCCTGTGTTCGCTGATGTTTTATCGCTCTGCTTCCGAGATGAGCATCACTAATAAAATAGTAGTTCTTCATAAGAAAACGCTATTTGAGTTGTTATAACCCGTATCACATGAAACCGAGGTCGAGTTTCGCCTCCTCACTCATCATGTCCTTTGTCCACTCCGGTTCGAACACGACCTCCACATTGGCGTTACGCACTCCGTGAATGCTGATGAGCTTCTGGTTCATATCCTCCAGAATGAAGTCAGCCGCCGGACAGTTGGGAGCCGTGAACGTCATGTCGATATTGACATCGAAAATATCCTCGTCCTCCGGTTCTGCCGCATCAACGACGTCAATCTTATAAATCATACCCAAGTCATATATATTAACTGGTATCTCAGGATCAAAAACCGTCTTGAGCATCTCAATAACTCTATCCTCTATTATCGCCTTATCAATCATACACTTTTATTTATATACAGAAAATATCGAATTCACACACACTTACTTGATGTCACGTCTCGTCAGAGCTTTCCGTTCTCCGCATACGAGTAATAGTCGCCATCAGTCACTATCACATGGTCGATAAGTCTGACACTCATCACCTGTCCTACCTCTTTCACCCTGTTTGTGAGCTGGTTGTCAGCATTACTTGGTCTCAGGCTTCCACTTGGATGGTTATGTATCAGGATGAAGCAGGTGGCTCCGCAAACGACTGCATGTCTCATTATGACTCGCGGGTCAACGGCAGTCTCCGTCAATCCTCCCCTGCTGAGATGCACACACTTGAGTATTCTGGCGTCATTATTGAGCAGTATGGCCCAACTCTCCTCATGACTGAGGTCCTGAATCCTCGGGTGTATATATTCGTAAGCAGACCTCGCATCCTTGATCTGTGCCAGACTATCCGCCCTCTCGCTCAGCCGTCGTCGTCCAATCTCAGCAGCCGCCACAATGCTCACCGCCTTCGCCTCGCCAATCCCCTTGTAGCACATCAGCTGTTCGACAGACATCTTTGACAGCACCATCAGCTTATCATCGCAGTCTCTCATCAACTCTCTCATCAACTCCACGGCTGTCTTATTTGTCGTGCCCCCACCGATGATTATCGCCAGCAGCTCAGGCACAGACAATGCCTCCGCACCAGACGCCAACAATTTTTCCCTTGGACGTTCTTTTTCAGACATATCCTTAATCGTTTGATGCTTATACGCCGGCTCCATCACCACGTCATTGAATGGTTTAAACTTCTTACTTATCATACTTCAAAATTCGTTCAGGTTACAAAACATTCGCTCAGTCATAAAAATTGCGTTCGAAGGCCGCAAACTCGCTCTTTCCCAGGACACACCTGAGCCACCACGCTTTCAGGAATCCCAGTCCGTATCCCACCAGCTGCACATAAGCAGCCGCCACACAGAGAACGCCGATCCACAGATTTCCATGTTTGTGTGCTGAGTGCGAAAAAATCAGAAGAGCATATAACATCAACGGTACCAAAGGTAACAATGCGGTCTGAGGTGTCACGCATCCATGTCCTCCGCCTGCCAACGGGACAACTGCGAGAACGACAGAGAGCAACACCAACGATATCACACCGACCGTGAACAGCATAGGCAACGTATGCACAAGCTTCATTGTCCCTGGATGTCTTTTCTCCAGATTTATCCTCGCTATGCCAGAGTTGAACACCTGCTTGAAAAATTTCCTCAGGTCCGTGCGTCTCTTATGCCACACCCACGCCTCAGGAAAGAGTCGGCATGTATATCCGTTCTCAAGTATACGGTAGCTGAAGTCGATATCCTCTCCAAAACGCATGTTAGAGAATCCCGTCATCTTCATATACACCTCACGTTTAATTCCCATATTGAATGAGCGCGGGTAGAACTTGTCGAGTTTCTTTTTTCCGCCCCTTATTCCTCCTGTCGTGAAGAACGAGGTCATGGAATAGCTTATTGCTTTCTGAATATCCGTAAAAGACTCATGAGCGGCGTCCGGTCCTCCGAAAGCGTCACAGTCATGTTCGTCAATCTCTTTCGTCACGGCTTCCAGATAACCGTCTGGCAGGACGCAGTCAGAGTCGAGTATTATGACGAACTCGCCCTCAGACTTCTCCACTCCATAGTTTCTCGCAGGTCCGGGTCCTCCGTTCTCCTTGAAGAAATAGCGGAGGTTCATCTTATCAGAATATTTCTCACAAACCTTCTCGGCCGTCAGTGTCGAACCGTCTTCCACCACGACAACCTCAAAGTCCTTCTCACTCTGTGAGGAGAGACTGCCCAACAACTCATCCAGCTCATCAGGACGATTATATACTGGTATGACAACAGAATATCTCATTATTCAAAATACAGTGTTAGAACTATCATCTTACTATGTGCTCCGTCGACAGAGTTGGTGTATATCAACATACTCTTGTCCGTCAGGTCGTCACGTTTCTTACTCACAATGTTACAAAGTCCGTAACAAAACTTCAGCTCAGGAATGAACTTAAACCAAGGCGCATAGAAATCACATCCTATACCAGCCTCGAGATAACAGTCGAAGCTCTTAAGCAGAATCTGATTTTGCCTTTTGATGGTCATGTCAAGCACTGGGTTGACACCCGCCATCACGTACGGTCGGTAGTTGTTGAATCGTTCCGCCGCATATTTCAGGTCAAGCGGTATAGAGATGTATGTCGATTTCATGGTCATGTAGCTTCGTTCCTTCGTTGTCATATTCCTGAACGACAAGTTCTTTGTGCCGAAGTGCATGGTAGGGACAACACGCAGGGACAGGTGCTCCGTCAAGTACATATCTCCCAATATGCCGACGCTGAACCCCGGCTCGTAATTCGGTTGTTCCACGAACCACTGGTTACCGTCCTCGTCCGTATATCCGTTTTGTTTGAACTCAATGTCCTGCAGATGTGTTCCGAAGAGAAAGCCATAGTGAAACCTGCGCTGGTCAATATACGGCCTATTCATCACCTTTCGCGTCTGTGCCGTCACACATGTCAACACACACATAAAAAGGACGAGCACCGCTGTCAGTCTCACGCCGATATGTTTATTTTCTTTCTTTTCCATTGAGTCATGCCTGCAAGAAAACACGTCTTTTATTTTGACGGATTAACTCTTTACAGTAACTTTGCGCAAAGTTAAGAAAATAAAGTGAAGAACAGTAATAAGAGCATGACAAATTGCCCACAAGCAATTTACCGTCCCTACTACGTTCTCACCACAAAACACAGACGGAAACATGAGAATAACGGTTATCGGCGCCGGCAATATGGGTGGCGCACTTATTCACGGATGGGCCAAGAGCGGTAAGACGGACGGCATCACCGTGTCGGACAAGAACGTGACACTATTGGAAGATTTCAAGAGACTATACCCACAGGTTAACGTCACAACAGACAACATCGCAGCGGTCAAAGACGCAGACGTGGTGATTTTAGTAGTAAAACCTTGGCTGATGTCTCTGGTCATCAACGAGATTAAGGATCACGTGGACCTGACCAGGCAGATTGTTGTCAGCGACGCGGCTAACTTCACCACCGACAAGCTGGCAGAAGCTTTCGGCAATGAGAACGGCAATTTCTTTTACGTCATACCTAACATAGCGGCGGAGTTTGGAGCAAGCATGAGCTTCATTGCGAAGGGTGTCAAGACAGACGACAAGAGCGTCGATACTGTCAAAGGACTATACGACATTGTCGGCGACACGCTGGTGGTGACAGAGAATCTGGTTGGTCCGGGAATGATGATGGCCTCATGCGGTATCGCCTATGTCATGAGATACATACGAGCTCAGATGGAAGGTGGATGCGAGATGGGATTCTATCCGAAACAGGCTCTGCAGATTGCATTACAGACCATGCAGGGAGCCGTGAGCCTGCTGAAAGAGACTGGATGGCATCCGGAGGAGGCTATCGACAAGGTCACCACTCCTGGCGGAGTGACCATAAAGGGACTGAACGAGCTTGACCACTCCGGTTTCAACTCAGCCGTGATACGCTCACTGAAAGCAGGACTTAACAAATAACGGGACGAACGTACAAATTACGGGAAACAAAAAAAGTTGTGCTTGCGCACAACTTTTTTTTAATAAACCAAGTGTGAATTAGTTGCCTGCAGCGATAGCACCTGCTGGACATGCACCCTCACATGTACCACAATCCACGCAAACGTTTGGATCAATCTCATACTTGCTATCACCCTCTGAAATAGCACCTGCTGGACACTCACCTGCACAAGTACCACACATCACACAATCATCATTAATTACGTAAGCCATAATGTTATTCTTTTAAGCGTTAAACTTAAGCACGCCCCGGATACCGTAAGTCTAAAACACCCGCATCGCCCAAAGTGTTGAAATCACATCTCTGACATCAACGGCGTTCCATTGTAAGCTACTCTAAAAAAACTCACCGGAACATACCCATATAATCTCTAACTCATACAATGTTATGATGCAAAGGTATAAAAGTAAATGATACGTACCAAATTTTGAGTATAAATTTTTAATGACAGAGAATAAAAAACGCCACCACACATACTCACTAATAAGTATCAGACAGAAAAAGAATACACAAAACTGCTTAGTAACATCAAGTCTCAAAAATTACACATCCTGGCTTCTCATCACAAACATCCAGACTTGCCACAATAACGTCTGTCATCTTCCCTTTCTACTATGTCGGCAATCGACAAAGAATACGCAGAAGAGCCGCTTTCTCTCGCTATCGGCATGGTGAAATAAGAGAAAGCGGCTCATCAGTCATAAGCTTAGGTCA
>CALCEL010000032.1 GCA_937900485.1 uncultured Prevotellaceae bacterium | reverse complement strand
TTATTTTGTTGATTGTTAAATAATTAAATAGTTTTCAAGGGACGACTATATAATATGTGCGCTCGCTGTTTATCTTTGCATTAAACTTGAATGTTCCCTCGCTGCCAGACTCTATAGTGGCTGTAGCGTCTGATGCGGCAGCGCTTGCTATCTTTGTAGGTTTAGTCTTTGACGTGCTGACAAAAAGGTACACACCTGTTAATGGTAATGTTGAGTTGTTCTCTATATGAACATTAAAGTCATTGTAGGAATATGCTTTTACCACATCATCATAACTTATCTCCACATTCATATTCCATGTTTTAGGATAAGCACCGATGAGGGCAGACTGAGAATCATAAAAGCCATTCATACCATCAGTCTGACTAGTGGTGTAATAACCGTCATAACCATTGCCGGCTCCCCATCCGAAATTGAAGTAGAACAAGTCTGAACTTGCCTTGTATCCATGGATGAACACCGCATGGCCGCCATTGCTTGGATGTACACCTGTATACATCACAGGTCTGCCGTTGATCAGCTCCTCATACAGAAGGTTTGACCACGCAGTCTGTGAATAACTTGCTCTATAGTGCACAGTACCTCCGTTCATACCATAATAAGTGGCGAACGTATACGGGATTTTCTCAATGTTTCCGGACGTGGATGAGCCATAGGTGAGCCATGTAGCAGCTCCTGTGGCGAACACGAATTCTGCCACAGCCTCTTTGTATTCTGAAGGTTCACTGCCACTGTAGCTGTCTTTCATCAAGTCCCACTTCAATGGAGTACCTTTAGGTACAGAACGAGTGACAGGAGCGTCACCGTAACCATACGTCGGGGTTGAAGCCTGTAACGTGGAAGGGAGATCCTTGCGCCAGTAATACAATATCTGCGAAGCAGCAGTTGCCACACAACCTGTAGCGGCGAGATTTCCGTTAGACGTCAGTCTTGGACAATTATCATTGTATGGTGTTGACTGATGCCAATGTGCTGAGACGAACGGAGCAATGTCCACCTTCGTTGAAGATGCTCTTCTCTGTCTCACCTCATTGGCTATTGATGAATTTGTACCATTCGCTTGCGCATTTTCTACAGACTCTGCATAGTACGACAGCATGTCACTTAGTGCACCAGGAACTGTGCTGTCATCCCAGTCACCTTGTTCTGTGTAACCAATGATCGTAGGTATACAATCATCACCCGCCACAATCACAAATCCCTTTCCTTCTCCCCTACTATATACATAATATGGTGATGTGGATGCTACGGATTGTGATAAGCGTTTAGCCTTAGACACATTACGCTTGGCTGATTTAACCAAGGTCATTGTGTGACCAGGAATCATATACTCTTGTGCTATTGACTTAGCCTTATCTGCGTCAATCGGATCGGCTACCATAGTCATTGACACTAATGTTGCAGTCGCTGCGAACAACAGTCTTTTCATAATTCTTTCTGGTATATAATTAGTGAGAATAAATTATTACTGATAAAGTATGTGTTATGTTTCCTCACAACATGTCAGGAATGATAATGTCGTGAACATAAATATCTTTCTGTAATGATTATAATCAGTCATCGTCAAGCTTTAAGACAGCGAGGAACGCTTTCTGAGGGACCTGAACATTACCAATCTGCTTCATACGCTTTTTACCTTTCTTCTGTTTTTCCAACAACTTACGCTTACGGCTGACGTCACCGCCATAACACTTGGCAAGCACATCTTTACGTACCTGCTTCACTGTTTCTCTCGCCACAATCTTACCTCCGATTGCCGCTTGAATGGCAATGTCAAACTGTTGACGAGGCAACAAGTCTTTGAGTCGTTCACACATTCTGCGTCCGAGGTTCACAGCATTATCGACGTGTGTCAGTGTGGACAGTGCGTCAACAGGCTCTCCGTTAAGTAATATGTCCAGTTTTATAAGCTTGCTTTCCCTGAATCCGGCCGCCTGATAATCGAAGGATGCATATCCTCTTGATATAGATTTCAGCTTGTCATAGAAATCAATCACAATCTCACCTAGAGGCATCATAAACTGAATCTCCACACGGTTACCCGCTATGAAGTCTTGTTTCACGAGTTCTCCTCGCTTGCCAAGGCACAAGGTCATTATCGGACCAATGTAGTTGGACGTTGTAATGACTGTGGCCAAAATATATGGTTCCTCCACATGGTCAATGAGTGTGGGGTCTGGCATACCGCTCGGGTTGTGCACTTCCTGGACATCTCCATGCTTGTCGTACACCATATAACTAACGTTCGGAACAGTAGTTATTACATCCATGTTAAACTCACGGTCAAGTCGTTCCTGTACGATTTCCATGTGTAGCAGCCCTAAGAATCCACATCGGAATCCAAATCCCAAGGCTGCAGAACTCTCATGAGTAAACGTTAACGACGCATCATTAAGTTGTAACTTCTCGAGTGATGTTCTCAGATTCTCATAATCTTCAGTCTCAATAGGATAAATTCCGGCGAACACCATCGGCTTCACCTCTTGGAATCCCTTGATGGCGTCCGTTGAAGGATTCTGAACGGAGGTTATGGTGTCTCCCACCTTAACTTCTGTGGCGTTTTTTATGCCGGTTACGATATATCCCACGTCTCCTGTGCGCAGCTCCTTTTTAGGAACCATATCCATCTTAAGAGTTCCTATTTCCTCTGCGAGATACTCTTTCTTGGTATTGATGAACCTCACCTTCTCACCAGGACGTATCACGCCGTTCTCAATCTTGAAATACGCGATGATACCTCTGAACGAGTTAAAGACAGAGTCGAATATCAACGCTTGAAGCGGAGCGTTCTCGTCACCTTGTGGGTGCGGTACTCTCTCCACGACAGCCCTCAATATGTCATCAACTCCCTGTCCGGTTTTTCCTGAGGCATAAACTATATCCTCATGGTCACAACCCAACAGTTCAACAATCTCATCCGCCACCTCTTCCGGCATAGCGTTTGGCATATCGATTTTGTTTATAACAGGGATTATCTCGAGGTTATGGTCGATAGCCATGTAAAGATTTGAGATAGTTTGAGCCTGCACACCCTGTGTGGCGTCAACGACCAACAGCGCACCCTCACAGGCCGCAATACTTCTAGACACCTCATACGAGAAATCTACGTGTCCCGGAGTGTCAATCAGATTCAGCACAAACTTCTTACCCTCAAACTCCTTGAACTTCCCATCGTCATTAGAGCTTGTCTGATACGTGTACTCCATCTGGATGGCATGACTTTTGATTGTAATTCCCCTCTCCTGCTCCAAGTCCATATCATCCAGCATCTGTCCCTGCGTTATCTTGATGGTTTGAGTCTTTTCGAGCAATCTGTCGGCAATAGTACTTTTACCGTGGTCAATATGAGCTATAATACAAAAATTCCTTATATTCTCCATAAATTAAACTGTTTGACGCAAAGGTACAAAAAAATGCGCTACCTCACGTATGAGTAGCGCATTTTTAATCTTTTGTCGGATGTAATTTGCTAATAATTAGTGAACAATTTTTCTTCTATTGTTTTTCTTACTATAAGTTGCTAAAACTAACTTATTAAGATATTTGTCAGTTGATAAAAAAACACAATAGAGATCACTTGATAGCATAAGAGAACGGATCCTTGTCATCACCTGTCTCCGCAGTAATGAGCTTGTCCTCACGAAGCAACCAACCAACACCTAAAATAAAATCTTTCTCTGATAATTTTGTAGACTTCTTAATCTGCTTAAAAGTCTGTGGTGTGCCTGCCTCAGAAAGAGCCTTCCAAATAATTCCGGCAATGTTTCCTGCTTTTGCTTGTAACATAATCTAATCTTTTTTAACTATTAAATATTATACTCAAATTAACATTAAATGATTTTCAACCATATTTTTACGCAGCAAATATAGACACAAATTATTTATACGACAAATAATTGTCAAAAAAAATTGTGTTCGTACACATTTTTTTGATGAATCAGAATTTTCATAATGAAAAATCATACAATACAAGCGCGTTAACGCACATATTGAACTTTTAAGTCCATACTACAAACTATATAATTATGTAATTATGAATTACGCATTATGTCTTTCATTTCGTTCAATGCATTCGCCAACTGGTCAGGACAAGAAGTGCTTTTCATTCCGCATCTTATACCTTTCAGTTTATCGATAACAAAATCAGCATTCTGACCTTCTGCCAACTTAGCCACCCCCTGAGTGTTTCCGCTGCAGCCACCATTAAAAACAACTTTCTTAATTATATTAGACTGCTCATCTAACTCTATTACTATTTCTTTTGCGCAAGTGCCCTGTGTCTTATAAACGTATTTCATAATTTCTTTATGTTTAATGAGAATCAAATACTTACTTGAGTGATTTACAATTATTGATTTTCAACAAAAAACAACCATATAATATATATAGTACACCACATCCATCTTCGACGGCAAATATACTAAATTTCTGATAAAACAACGTGGTTAGTTTTTTATCAAATGCACTTTTATTACTTCGTCATAATCGTTATACATTAGTTAGTCGTCCCTTGAAAACTATTTAATTATTTAACAATCAACAAAATAATA
>CALCEL010000031.1 GCA_937900485.1 uncultured Prevotellaceae bacterium | reverse complement strand
GAAAGTCATTTTTTCGCTGACACGTGTCAACGAAAAAAGAGGAGTTTTGAACAGTGAAATTTGACGGTGCAGATAGGAAATATGGTAACACTAGACGCACAAAAAAGCGGTAAGAGAATTAACTCCCACCGCACTATCTCATAGTGTCACAACGTCATTGTCACTTCACAATCTCCTTTGCGAAATATATCTGTGTCGGGAAATGATCAGAGAATCCATTCTGCCAAACACCGCTCGCCGTAGTTCTCAACGGTCCTCCTTTTGTCTTTCCAGACTTTGAAATGATATAGTCCGGCATATAAATCTCGTTCTTGAAGAACTTGAATGACGACCTGTCTTTTCCCAGAAGATTCTCCGAAATTATAATCTGGTCGAAGAGATTCCACATACCGTCCCAGAGCAATGTTCCCTGTCCCTTCTTACGTAATGTCTCGTACCAAGGATTGTAAAGGTCGCTGACTTTGTTCACCTTCTTTACATTTGACTTAGCGCCCAACGCCTCAGTCACAGACTTATTATCCGGATCGTCGTTGAGGTCACCCATGATGACAACCTTCGTCTTTGGACTTGCCGCCAGTACGGAGTCCTTTATCTCACGCACTTTACGTCCCATGAACTCACGGCTGCTGCTTGCCGCACCTCTTGAAGGCCAGTGATTTACGAGGAAAACGAACTTCTCTCCGAGCAGACTGCCCTCAACATACAACACGCCACGCGTGATATAGCCGCCACTGAATTTCTGGTACTCCTCAGTGACAGATATAAGTCGTGTCTTCTCAAAGTCAGGATGAAACATTTTAGGGTTATAAAGACAAGCCACGTCAATACCTCGCTTATCATCACCCTCGAAATGAATAAACCTCATGCCTTTTGATGCGATGCTTGGCTGCGCCACCAAGTCCTCCATGACACGTCGGTTCTCAATCTCTGACAATCCGATAAAGGCCGCTCCACCCTTCACTCTCTCAGTACACAACTCACTGAGCACCCTTGACATGTTAGCCAGCTTACCCTTGTACTGCTTGCTGCCCCAGTGATAACTACCGCCAGGCAAGAAGTCATAATCGTTCTTTCCCTCATCATGGATGGTGTCAAAGAAGTTTTCTTGATTGTAGAACGCCACACCCACATATATGGTCTGCCGCTCCACCACCGCTTCCGTCTTCGGACGTCCCGACGTGAATGTCAATATCGCGGCGAGCGCCGTTGAAACAAAAACAATTCCTCTCATAGTCTCATTTTTCACATTATATCATAGTGAGGCTTACATTTCTGCATCGCCTTTTCAAAAGTTGCTTATACGACAAACATAAAAAAATGCTGCATTTGAGCAGACAAATATCACTCTTTTTTTTTATAAATTAAGCAACATTCACTTTAATTTGAAAAAAAATCAAAAAAAACAAAAGACACAATGCGAATTTGTCTAATTTTGCAGTTCGCTATTGTAAACAAAAACAGCTAAAGAAAAAGAGGAATTATTAAAAAACAAAAACAAAAATTTATGAGCAAAGGTGTGAAACTTATTGCCGCGGCTTTATGTCTGACATCGGGGGCATACGCTCAAAACGCCAGAGTGGACTCTGTCGATGTGGATGATTTCGATTTCTCCCTCACAGAGGGTCAAATTGATGAAGACGCAGAGGCTGCCAGTACCATAACCACCGTTCAGAGCAGCAAAGACCCCTACCTCAGTGAGACAGGTTACAAATGGTCGGCCATGCGCTTCAAGTACCGCGCGCTTGACAACGCCTATGTGGGCAACTACATAAATGGTGTCAAGTTCAACAACGTGGAGAACGGACGTTTCAGCTTCTCCGGCATAACAGGCGGTCTGAATGACGCTACACGCAACAAAACAGGAGCGTCAAGCCTGGACCAGAACCAGTTCTCCTACTCCCCACTCGGAGGTGCGACGAACATAGACATTCACGCCAGCCATTATGCGGCAGGCAACAAAGTGGGACTCGCCGGAACAAACAGAAACTATAAGGTACGCGCCAACTACACATACGCCAGCGGACTGCTGAGCAACGGATGGGCGTTCATGGGTAGCCTGGCATACAGATATGCGTCAGAGGGCGTCATAGAGGGTACATTCTACAATTCCTTCTCTTTCATGCTGGGAGCAGAGAAGGTGATTAATGACAAACACTCCATCGCTTTCAACATCTGGGGAGCGCCGACCGAGAGAGGTCAGCAAGGTGCTGCCACCGAGGAGGCGTACGCTCTCGCCAACAGCCATTACTACAATCCTTACTGGGGCTACTACAACGGCAAGAAGCGTAACAGCAGGGTCGTGACAGAGTTCTCTCCTTCTTTCCTCGCCACTTGGGACTGGAACATCAAGGAGGACACTAAGCTTTCAACCTCAGCGTCTGTCACATGGTCCAACTATGCGTCAACGGCATTATCATACAACAACGCATACAACCCTCGTCCGGACTATTACAAGAACATGCCGTCTTCTGTGTTCAACGTATACTCAGACGACTATAACAACGAGGACTGGCTCGGAGAAAACCCTGGCGTACTCGCTCAGTGGCAGTCTCTGTATGACTCTTGGACCGGATGCGCAGCCAACAGACAGGTGAGATGGGATCTGATGTATGCACAGAACGAGGCAAACAACGCAACAGGCAAGAGTGCGTTGTACTACCTTGAGAAACGTCACAATAACCAGCTGGCGTTCAACCTCAGCTCTACGCTCAACGGACGATTCAACCCGTTCAGCACTTACACCATGGGAGTCAACGTCAACTCGACCAAAGGTATGCACTACAAGACTATGGCTGACCTGCTCGGAGCAAACGTGTTCTATGACTACGACAACTACTCACTTAACAAATACGGTTCAAAGAGTAACGAGTATCAGAACGACCTCGACAACCCGGACCGTTCAATAAGCGTAGGAGACAAGTTCGGATACAACTATAATTTATATGTGACAAAGGTCAACGGATTCGCTCAGAACGAGTGGAAGGTCCGCAACCTTACAGTACGCTACGGTGCAGACATCGAGGGTACATGGATGGAACGAGAGGGTCTCATGCGCAACGGACGCGCGGCAGAGTACTCAAAAGGTAGAAGCGGCGTGGCTAAGTTCCTCGGCGGAGGCGGCAAGCTGCTCCTCGATCAGAAGATTGCCACTTCACGCCTGTACGTGGGAGGTAGCATAGAGAGCCAGGCGCCGCTCACTTATAACTCTTTCGCCGCTCCACGTATCCAGAACAATTTCGTCACTGGATTGAAGAACGAGTGGTACTACAACCTCGAGGCTGGATACCAGTGGTACTTCGGACCTGTAAGCGGTAAGGTCAGCGGTTACTACACTAAGTTCTTCGACAAGACTCAGCAGACGGCTTTCTATAACGACGATGCGTCTTACCTTACTTACCTCACAATGACAGGCATCAAACAGGTGAACAAAGGTATCGAGGCTGCCGTAACCATCAAACTGGCAAGAAACCTCAAACTTAACATGCTCGGTACCATCTCCGACGCAAAATACGTGAACAACCCTAACGCTGAGCTCTCTTACGAAGGCTCAAGCGCTGAAACCGTGGCTACAATCAACGCCTTCCCGAACAAGGTGACTGGCGGCAACAACCCTCTTCTCGTGTTCATGAAAAACGTCAAGATTGACTCAACACCACTCACGGCAGCGACAATCGGACTCTCTTATAACATCAACGGATGGTACTTCGACGCAAACCTCAACTACTATGACCGAGTGTATGTCGGCGCATCAAAATATCTCCGTCTGAGCAACTCAACGGAAGGTGGAGTGACTGGTTACGCAAGCAATATACAGGACATAAACGTGAACACAGGCAATTACACTACCGCATGGGACTACGCCAAGGCACAGGCTGAGGCCGGACACGCGGCGTATGTTTATGACGCCACTACGGGTGAAGTGCTCGACGGATACTCACCTAAGCAGGAGAAGTTCAAGGGCGGATTCATGCTCGACGCATCAATAGGCAAGAGCATTAACCTGCAGGGCGGAAAACGCCTGAGCGTGAACCTCCAGGTTCAGAACATCACTAACAACACAAACCTGAAGACTGGAGGATATGAGGATAACAGAGCGGACCGCTCATACGACTACATCTTCTCAAAGAACTCACATTACTACTATGCGAACAGTATCAACGCGTTCCTCAATGTATCACTTAAATTCTAAAAGATGAAGAAGCTTATATTTACGATATTGGCAGGAATGCTGACACTGGCGTCTTGCATGAACGACTGGGACACGGAGCAGATAAGCAGCGACATCTACTCTAACGACACCATCGGTGAGCCTAACATCACTATATCTGAGATTCGTAAGGCTTACAGCTCAGAGATATCCAACAGCTCGTACTCACTTGTCAATGACTACAAGGTAGTCGAGGGCATTGTGGTGGCAAACGACATTTCTGGTAACATATATCAGTATATTTACATTCAGCAACTGAATGACAACGGCGAGTGCAGTACTGACGAGGGAGGTATCGCCGTAGGCATCAAAGGAATGGGAGCCCTGTACTCTCTGTATCCAGTAGGCCAGAAAGTACGCATCGCCCTGAAGGGGCTATACGTCGGCGGGTACGGACAGTCACCTCGAATCGGAATGCCATACATCAACACCAACGGAGCAATGCGCATGGGCCCAATGCCTCTGTCAATGATGAGAGAGCACGTCCGTCTCGTGGGCACTCCTCAGCCTGAGCTTGTCAAAGCGCGCGAGGTGTCAGCCAGCGAAATGAACTCCAACAACATCACGGACTTGACGCCAATGCTCGTGGTCTTGAACAACGCTGAGATCAGCGACGCCGGATGGCCTTACGCACATTGGGAGGTCGGCGGTGACGTGTACTCAGAGTATCACGACATAAGCATCAACGGCACGAAGGTGTCACAGCTTCTGTACACTAGCACCAGCGCACAGTTCGCAGGCGACACAATACAGTCTGGGAAAAAGACCATATACGGACTTCTCAACCGTTACTCTTCAAGCTACCAGCTGTCACTCAGAGACTTAAACGATGTTATCGAACTAGAAAAATAAAAAAAATATGAAAAAGATATTCTCTATCCTGCTTGCCACAGCGTCAATAATAGGCGTAACCTCTTCATGCTCTGACGTACCGATGCCATACGACATCAACAACGGAGTAACGTCTTACGGCAAGAAACTGCCTTACAAGAGTGCTTCATTGTCATCGTTCAGCACTTACGACACTAAGGGACTGGCTGCGTGGAGCCAAGGCTCAAGCTACACTCAGGCCACAGGCTACCAGACTTGGGAAGGTTCGACGAAGACTAACAAGGAGGTTGAGTCTTACCTCATCTCACCTGCCATCAACACAACAGCCGAGTCAGGCAAGGTGCGCATATCTTTCGACCAGACCATACGCTACACGGACAAAGTAAGCAACTGGGCCACATACCACAAGATTTATATCTCCAAGAACTTCAACGGCAACAGCAAGGAATTCAGCGAGGCAACATGGGAGGAGCTTTCTTTCACACCTAAAGCCTCTCCATACAGCGACTGGACATTATATACCTCAGGCTACGTCAATGTACCAGAAGACTACGTGAACCACGACTCTGTGTACATCGCTTTCTACTTCTACGCTCCAGAGTCAAACTCAACAACATGGGAGCTTGAGAATTTCCTCATCGAAGAGGGTGACGCAGGCGAGACTGTCGAGCAAGACTCCGTGACCATCGGACAGTCACTCGACGAGGCACTTACTGTCGCTGAGGCAAGAACAGTGATTGCAGGTGGTACAGGTCTGGACGCCAAGTATTACGTCAAGGGAACAATACATTATATTAAGGAGATTGACACGTCATCTTACGGCAACGCCACTTACAGCATCTCTGACGGCACAGACACACTGATTGTGTACAGAGGATACGGACTCGGCAAAGCCAAGTTCACTTCAGCCACAGACATCAAGGTGGGCGATGAGGTGGTCGTATACGGACAGCTCGTCAACTACTCGGGCAACACTCCAGAGTTCACTCAGGGCTCACAAATCGTCAGCCTCAACGGAACAGTGAAGGACGTGGAGGTTGAGGAGACACCTGCGGAGGACCCTAATGCCGAGGTCAAAGGTTCAGGAACACTCGAGGACCCTTACAATATCGCGGCAGTAATTGCTGAGGCAAAAAAACTTGGTAAGGGCGAGACTGGCACTACAGACTATTACTTCAAAGGTAAGGTGGTCTCCATCAAGGAAGTGTCCGCTTCATACGGCAACGCCACATTCTACATCTCTGACGACGGCACGACAACAAATCAGTTCTATGTCTACCGCGCGCTCGGACTTGGCAACAAGAACGTAACAAATGAGAGCTTCCTGAAGGTCGGTGACGAAGTTGTGGTATGCGGAAAACTGGCTAACTACAACGGAACACTCGAGACATCCCAAAAGAACGCATATGTTTATTCCGTCAACGGAGTGACAGAGAACGAGGACAGCGGTGAGGAGACAGGAGAGACAGGCACTTCAGAAGGCGTAAGCATAGACGGCACAACTGTCACTCTCACGAACTCCGCAGTGACAACTGGCACGGAAACAATAACTGTAAACCTCAACGAGCAGGGATTGACAAACGCTACCGACGTAACATCAATAACTCTCACTGACGGTACGGTAATCTCATTCGACAAAGGTGGCAACGCTACAAACGCACCTAAGTTCTATGACGCCACGAAGGGAGTACGTGTATATGGAAACAACACTATAACCTTCACCGGCAAGAGCGCCATCGCTAAGATTGAGATGACATGCGACAGCTACAACGGCACTGACTACGTGGGACAGACCACAGCCACTGTGTCTTTCAACGGCAACACTGCCACATACACAAACGCCGGCACAGCTACCACACAGCTCCGTGTGCAGACCATCACCATCACGTATGCCGCCGCTTCATCAAGCAAGACTCGTAGATAATACATATATTGAATGATAACCGTGAAAGGGCGGGACAGCAGTGTCCCACCCTTTTATATCTTTTTAGGTATAAATGAACAAATACACACTCAAAGCAACACTCTTCTTCGCGCTTTGCCTCTCGTCATTCACACTCACGAGCTGCGGTGATGATGACGACAAGCATTACCCGACAGGAGTCACAGCCGACAACGTGAATGCCAACATCGCCGGCAGCGACGCCACAGTGACACGACTGGAGATGCCACACCTCAACTCACAATACGACTATGTCTGTCACACCCTCTCCAACGGTGATGTCAATTACACAGTGCAATATGACAGAAACAAGCACCATCCGGTGTGGGTGGCTTATGTCTACGACAGCAAGTCAGCACAGAGAAACTGGACGTCACGCACAGACGCTTGGAGCGCCGACCCCTATTACAACGGTGACAAGGCGAACCAGGTGAGCACAGGCAAATTCTCCGGCTACACACGAGGACACCTATGCGGGTCCGCTGAACGATACTACTCAGAAGAGGCCAACGAGCAGACATTCTACATGACAAACATGTCACCTCAGGAATACAACTTCAACGGCACATACTGGGGATACGTGGAGGACATCGCCAGAGACTCTTGGGGACGTAAGGTGACGGACTCCAAGTCAATCTTCTACAAAGGCACGCTGTACGTGGTAAAAGGAGGAACAATAGACAAAGACGAGAACATCATAGAATACATCAATGTGTCTAACACCTTAGGAGGCACCATCAGCATGCCAGTGCCGAAATACTTCTGGATGGCCTGTCTGTTTGTCTCCGAGTCCGGCTCAGCCAGAGCCATCGGATTCTGGATGGAGCACAAGAACTACAACAACACGTCGGATGCCTACCTTAAGTCTCTTGCCCGCACGTCAGCGTGCTCGATAGACGAGTTGGAGCAGAAGACCGGTCTCGACCTGTTCTGCAATCTCAACGACAACGCGGAGTCTGCCATAGAGTCCACATACGACCTTGACATGTGGCTTGATCAATAAGCACAACTCACGGTCAGCAAAAATTAAATTACGGAAACATTTCGGCAATTACCCGGTTTTATATACATTTGCAAGTTAAGTTTCAATTACAAAAACTAAAGCTTATGAAAAAACTTTTACTCTCTTTGTGTGCAGTCCTCATGACTGCCGTCTCCTATGCGGAGAAGACTGTAACTTTCGACGCTACAGCGGACTACACTGCCGATGCGGGCACACTCACACTTGAAAAAGACGGAGTGTCAATCACCATCTCAGGAGGAACCCTTGCCAACCAGACTGACTATCGTTTCTACAAGGGTCAGACCGGCACATTCAGTTCTACAGTTGGAAACATCAAGAAGATTATCTTCACTTGTACTGCTTCCGGCACTACCAAGTACGGACCAGGCTGCTTCACTGTAGGAGACGGCACTTACTCTTATGAGGGAACAACCGGCACATGGGAAGGCTCTTCCACTGAGGTTGTGTTCACAGCATCAAGCAACCAGGTGCGCGCCACTAAGATTGAGGTGACTGTAGACGACAGCAACAACACATATTCTGTTGAGGCACCTACATTCTCACTCACATCAGGAAGCTACAAAGACACTCAGAAGGTGACCATCACCGCCCCTGAGGGCTATGGCATCATCTACACCACAGACGGCAGCAAGCCTGTTGAAGGTAACGGTATAGCTGTCACTGCCAACACTGTCGATGTGGAGATTAGCAGCACAACAACACTGAAGGCGATAGCAGTGGACAACAACGACCCAGACATTCAGTCTGCAGCCTCTTCACTGGTCATCACCATCTATCATGAACTTGGCTCACTCGAGTCTCCATGCACTGTCAAAGAGGCACTCGACTTCATCAAAGCCGGCGAAAACCTTGACTCTTACTTCGTGTTCACAAAAGGAACAGTAAGCAGCATCGAGAACTTCGGCAACACAGCCACATACTGGATCAAGAGCGACAACGGTGAGGACTCACTCGAGGTGTACAGCGGTTACGCACTCGGAAACGTGGCATTCTCAGACGTCAGCGAGCTTGGCGTGGGCGACGTAGTGACAGTATATGGAAAACTCACTCTCTACAAGACAACATACGAGTACACATACAACAACTACATCGTAGCTCATGACAAGTCAGGACGTGAGGGCACACTCGAGCAGCTGTCTCCAATCACTCTCGCCGACTTCACTAACGGCGGATTCGAGAACTGGACAAACGGTGAGGCAGACTTCTGGAAGTCAACCACAACAGCCTCAAGCGCAACCATCAGCTTGTCAACAGACGCTTACTCTGGCAGCTCATCAGTAATGATACAAGGTGCGACCAACAACGTTCGTCTCGCCACAACAGAAATCTCCCTCGATGCAGGCTACTATCTCATCACATTCTATGCTAAGGCAGTAGACGCTAACGCACAGGTTCGCCCAGGTTATGTCAAGGCAACACTCAACGACACAAAGACAAGCTACACACTCAGTTCATACAAATATGTCAGCGACGCCATCACTGTAAGCAACGAGTGGACTAAGGTTGAGAAAGCGTTCCAGCTTGAGGAGGACGCTACAGTATCACTCGTCATCATGAACCCAAAGGACCAAGGCAACGTACTTGTCGACGAGTTCTCACTGACACCGACAACAGAGGACGCTATGGCTATCAGCACAGTATCTGAGAGCAACACAAACAATGCGGTCTTCAACCTCGCAGGCCAGAAGGTTAACGCAAACTACAATGGCATCGTCATCGTAAACGGCAAGAAGATACTTCAGAAGTAATCGTTTAAGAATGAACAAATTCACAACACTAATATTGATAGGGCTACTGCACACAAGCAGTGCCCTATCTCAGTCTTTCTCCAGCTATTACAAGTCAGCGGACGGACTGAAGAAAGAGAATCTGAAAACAGCTTTATCTGAACTACTACAAAATCACACGGTATACACATACGGTTCGTTATGGGACCACTACCCTAATACGGACGGCTGCATTGACAACGAGGACAAGGTGTTCGACATGTACTCGACAGGCGACTACTACTTCAGCAAGAGTCCTAAGACATACATGAACAAGGAACACGTGGTACCTCAGTCCTGGTGGGGCAAAGGAAGCACCTACGACATCTACACAGACCTGTTCAACGTATACCCGTCAGAGCAAAGCGCCAACTCCGCAAAGTCCAACTATCCTCTCGGCGTTGTGGACGGCACCGTCTCATTCAAGAATGAGCGCTGCATGGTCGGCACAAGCAGTAACAGCGGAGAAGCGGACAAGGTCTTTGAGCCTTGCGACGAGTTCAAGGGTGACTTCGCAAGAATATATTTCTACGACGCCACATGCTACCAGGACGTGAGCTGGGCTTCCGTAGCCAGCGCCTTCCCTACAGGAGTCAACACATACCCTACCCTCGAGTCATGGATCGTACCTATGCTCTTAGAGTGGAACAGGCTATACCCACCATCTGAATGGGAGAAGGTACGCAACGAGCGTGTCTACAACGAGCAAGGAAACAGAAACCCGTTCATAGACTATCCACAACTCGCGGAATATATATGGGGAGACTCCACTGAATACGTATGGGACGTAGATATCGCCGTTCCATACAGCATCAACGGAGAGTCAGGAAACATGGTCGTTGACGACGGAAACACCGATGATGGAAACGGCGATGATGTGAATGAGACAGATGACGTGGAGAACACGCTGATCTACTCATACCACTTCGATGACCTTACAACCGGCAATGACTACCAGAGCGGCGGCTCAAGCACCGTGTGGAACACTCCTAACGACTCCATCGAGGAGATGAGCTATTGCTATATGGCAGGGGGAGCCGTGAGGATGGGTTCATCAAAGAAAGCCGGAAGCGTGACGACAATACCACTCAACGTCAAGAGCGGCAGCGACCTCGTCGTGGCTCTTGAGGTCAAGGGATGGACAGAGGTTGAAGGCAACATCAATGTCTGCGTAAGCGGCATGAGCAAGTCATACGACATAGAGTACGAAGCCACGATGTCAGACAGCTACCAGACCAAGTACGTCACCATCAACGACATCAGCGTCTCAAACCCTAAGATTACCATCAGCACATCAGAGAAACGCGCTTTCCTCAGCAGCATTCTCATCTACAAACAGACGCAGACAGAGACAGAGATTCGAAACATCGAGCAAGAGCACTCATCATCTTACGGAGTGACATACAACATGGCAGGACAGAGAGTGGACGTCAACTACAAAGGTTTCGTGATCAGAAACGGAAAGAAGATTCTCGTCAGATAACTGACACCGACATAACATAAGGCGTGAACTAAAGAGACACACGACTTACACATAATAATAATCCGCAGAGACAAACATGGTCTCCGCGGATTATTTCATTACAGCCGCACCAAGAAAAACAGTCACCGGAACGCATAATTCTTCCTTTCCTTTCGCACATTTCTTATTGTCCGAAACTCCTCTTTTTCCGTTGATGTCTGTCAGCGCAAAAATGACTTCCGGAATTTTCCGATGTCTTATTTGGCGTCTGAAATTCTCAGGTTAGGACGTTGAAAAGTTCAGGTTAGGATTTTTAAATTCTCAGACCTGCATATAGACTACAACCTAACCTGAGAATTTCAAAAAAGAGACACAAGGTTTTTTAAAGCTTTGCAATAAGATTATCAGCAAGTTAACCTAAAAAACAGCGAAAAACAGACATAGGAAATTTGGTTATATCCCAAATTGTCCGTTATTCCACCCATTAGCGATGACAGACACCAACACTCATAATAATAGACGCATGAGGAGAAGAGCACACCACCCATCTTAGCGTATAACGCCTTAGACCGGGAAGCCACGACGTCGTCGGATGTCCAGAATATCCGACAGACGTCACATCTCTACACCTCATGCGTGGAAAAAAGACTGCGTACAAATGCAATATCCCACGACCTTGTACAGTCAGCAGATGAACGTCACCTTCCGCCTTTCACGTTCAGAAGTTTTCCGCTTTCTTTTATCCAAAGGTCCGCCATCATCTTATGTCCTGCCGCCGTAGGATGAATGCCATCCCATATCCAATGACTCATGGCCACGTCAGGATGTGAGCTTTGCAGATCACGGAAGAGAGAGTCGAAGCGAAGCACCACCGCGTCGTAATCCTTAGCTATGCGGCACACACGTTCATTCACCTCAGCTATCGTCTTCTCCCGGAGAGCGTAGTCGGACGCCGCACCGACCGAACCGACCTTAGCCACGAAAGGGGTACACAACACAAAACGCACGTCCGGGTTGACCTCACGCGTACGGTCTAACAGACGTCTGTAACGCTGCTCCCACTCGTCAAGAGCGAAAGGCTTCTTACTGTCTCTGAGCCAGTAATGCACGTCATTAGTACCGATCAGCAGCGAAAGGACGTCAGGTCTGTTGTTTATCACGTCCTTCTCCCAACGAGCCTCAAGCCTGTCCATATCATCGCCACTGATACCGCGATTGAGGAAAACAAGGTTCTT
The DNA here is from genome assembly GCA_937900485.1 of uncultured Prevotellaceae bacterium. Classification (GTDB taxonomy): domain Bacteria; phylum Bacteroidota; class Bacteroidia; order Bacteroidales; family Bacteroidaceae; genus Minthosoma. Next base: position 35,208 of record CALCEL010000031.1, on the reverse strand, counting down.
TTCCGGGTAAAAAGCCTCATAGTGTGACGCACACAACATCATATAACTATGTCCGTAGATATGGTTCAGGTCACTGTGATTTCTCTGCTCCGACGCCGCCGCACTGCCGCCGCTGCGTCCCCAACCGCCGTCAGTCACGGAGTCACCCATATATAACACACGCTGCGCGTACATGCCTGTCACCGAAAGGAGCAGGCAAGTAGCGAAGATTAACAACTTTCTCATAATAACTTATATTACATTAGCATAAATCATCGTACAATCTTGACAGCAGTCTGTCCCTTGATGGCTTCGTTACCGACAGTCAGTCTGCAAGCGCCGTTCTTTACTGAAGACTTCAGCACAACCAGAGCGCGTCCGTTGAATGTGGTGACCTTGTAAGATGTGACAGGCTCCAGGTCACGCAGACTGGCAGAAGCCGCCGCCACCAACTGGGCTGCTCCGCTGACGCTCACGTTCAACGTCTCATTGGCGTCCGCTACAAGATTGCCATCCTTGTCCACCACCTCGACGGTGCAGAAACACAAGTCTTGTCCGTCAGCCTTGATGACACTCCTGTCTGGAGTCAGTCTGACAGACGCCGCAACGCTTGACGTTCTCAAAACGGCGCTCTTGCCCTCTTTGCCGTCTGCCGACACAGCCACAGCTCTCAGCACGCCCGGCTGATAGTCAAGAGGGATGACAGCTTTATACTCCGTCGACTTACTCACCTTCTTTGTAGCCACGAGACGGTCATTCAAATACAGTCTCACCTCTGGAGCCTTCGTGTATATCTCAGCCTCTATACGCTTACCTTCCCAACCTTTCCAGTTCCATGACTCCCACGTTGGCCATACAGACCACAACGTCTCAGATATCTTACCATTCCTGTACATGTCAGGTTCCTTGACGGCCAGGTAGACAGCCTCATCGCCCTTCGCGTCACCGTCAACACCGTTCCACAGCAAGTCACGATAATGAGAGATAGGCTTACGCCATCCCGTGATGTCCACGTCACCGCAATAAGTTCCATGGAACGGGAAGTGCTTACCATTGTAATGCTCACCTCTCGGCTCGCCCTCATAATAGTACTGCCCTATGCCTGACTCTCCGAGATAGTCGAGTCCCGTCCACACGATGTCTCCCAAGATATAAGAGTTCTCGCTGGTACGTTTCCAATTGAGGAACGCCTCTCTCGGATAGCTCTCAGTCTGCCACATCACTCGCTGCGGCACACGCTTGTGGTCACTCTCATGTTTATGCATCATATAGTTGTATCCGACGATATCCAACACAGCCGCATGAGGATCAAAGATTTCCCAGTCGCTGTCCCAAGAGCACAAAGCCTCTGTCACGGGTCTTGTGGTGTCGAGAGCGAGGATAGTGTTCTTGAACTTCTGTGCAGTCTGAATCACCCTTATCTCCTTTCTCTCTATGACCTCATTACCTATACTCCAACAGATGACGCTCGGATGATTCCTGTCTCTCATCACCATTGAGGAGATGTCAGACACGTAAGTTGTGTCAAGTGAGCTGTGATAGTCATACTTTGTCTTCTGAGAGTACCATCCGTCATATATCTCATCGATGACAAGCATACCTATGCTGTCACACGCATCCATGAAGGCGCGTGTGGAAGGATTGTGGGAAGTACGTATGAGATTAAAGCCGGCGTCTTTCATGAGACGCACCTTTCGTGCCTCCGCCGCGTCATAGGCCGCTGCTCCAAGCATACCATTGTCATGATGCACACACGCACCGTTGACGAGCAACGGACGACCGTTCAGCAGCAGTCCCTCACGTGAGTTATATTCTATATGTCTTACACCATATTTTTGAACCCTTCTGTCCACCACCTTACCGTTCTCACTCACCACGACCTCCACATCATTCATCACCGGAGTGTCCGGGCTCCACAGCTTCGGGTTGTTAACCACGGAACGCAGCGTCACCGTCTTTTTCTCTCCCTTTGCCAATGACACGTTCTCGGACGAGTTAAGAGCTGAGACAGCGACTACGCGCGTCTGCTCCGACATATTGACAAGAGTCACCGCCACATTAACCGTCACCTTGTCGAGAGCCACCTTACCGTCAGACTTCTTGTCAAACAAAGTGGTCACGAACACGCCCTCATCGTCAATTCTCATCTTACCGGATGTCTCAAGCCACACGTGACGATAAATACCGGAACCGCTATACCATCTGCAGTTAGGCTGCTTGCTATTATCGACCTTAACCGACACCACATTTTCATTTCCCGGCTTAATCATGTCCGTCACGTCAACACGGAACGGCGTATAGCCATAGCCGTGGAAAGCGGCGTTCCTTCCGTTGATGAAAACCTCACAGTTTTGGTACACGCCCTCAAAGTGTAACACCACCCTCTCTCCTTTCGGAGCTTTGAACGTTTTCCTGTACCATCCCGTTCCGCCTGGATAGTAACCGCCATCGTTTCCGCAAGCGTTATCAACGGAAGGAGCGTGAAAAATGTCCCAATCGTGCGGAAGAGTCACACTCTTCCAACCACGATCGTCGAAAGATGCGGCGGAAGCGTCACTCACGTCTCCCTCAAAAAATCGCCAACCGAAGTCAAACGATTCACGCTCCAGTGCCATTATACACGAAGGCGCAGACATAAGCACAGAAAAGAGCAATGCTTTGATATTGTTATCTCCAATAAATTTCATAAAACGTCCGAATTATCATTTGTCAACATTTTTACATAAGAACATTTTTACATTAAAACCACAAACGCTCATCACTGATGATTGCGTCAATGGAAGCTAACTCGTCATCGGAAAAAGACAAGTTATCAAGTGTGGTCAAGTTGTCGTCAAGCTGTTTGACGGAAGACGTTCCGATGATGAGGGAAGTGACGCGAGAGTCATTTAGAACCCACGCGAGCGCCATCTGCGCCAGGCTCTGTCCTCTGTCACGGGCAATAGTGCCGAGTTTTTTTGCCGCCTCCACACGTTCAGGAGTCACCTGAGAAGTCTTGAGGAACCCACTGTCTTTTGCAGCTCTGCTATCGGCAGGAATACCATTGTCGTACTTGCCGGTCAGAAGTCCCTGTGCTAAAGGAGAGAAACAGATGACGCCGCTTCCATTATCCGCAGCGATCTGGAAATTATTATTCTTTGCCTTAGGGTCGAACATTGAGCACCTGTACTGGCTGAGCAGACAAGGCACGTTAGCCTCACGCAAAATACTGTAAGCCAACTGTTGCTCCTTAGGAGGATATTTTGAGATGCCGACGTATAAAGCCTTTCCTTGTCTTACGAGGTCGATGAGTGCCTGCATCGTCTCCTCAACAGGTGTGACGCCGTCATAACGATGACTGTAAAAAACATCAACGTACTCAATGCCCATACGACGCAGACTCTGGTCACATGAGGCAATGATGTTCTTACGTGACGAACCTGTGCCGTAAACACCAGGCCACATGTCATGCCCCGCCTTTGAGGATATAAACAGCTCGTCACGATGACCACCTAGACTATTTTTAAGTATCCTACCAAAGTTCGTCTCCGCACTGCCCGGGACAGGGCCATAGTTGTTCGCAAGGTCAAAATGGCAAATACCAGCGTCGAAAGCTTTGATAACCATCTCGGAGGCCACGCTGAAATCGTCGACCGAACCAAAATTGTGCCAAAGCCCCATAGACAACTTAGGCAACTGAATGCCACTGCGTCCACAATAAGAATAAATCATTTCAGTAACTTATAAGATTAAAATGTAAAAGGTAATTAATGGAATTTCCATATTAGAATTTCATTAGCAAAGGTAAAGAATAATAATGATTTTTGCGTACATTTGCGCAACTAATTAGAGGGGTAATGCAAAAATCAGATAATAACGACAGTATCGTCATAAAAGGCGCCAGGGTAAACAACCTCAAGAACGTCAGCGTGAGTATACCGCGCAATAAGTTTGTCGTGATCACGGGAGTGTCCGGATCAGGCAAGTCATCACTCGCATTCGACACATTATATGCCGAGGGACAGAGAAGGTATGTGGAGAGTCTGTCCACATACGCCCGACAGTTCATGGGCAGAATGGGAAAGCCGGAGTGTGACTTTATCGAAGGCATACCACCCGCAATCGCCATAGAGCAGAAGGTGACGAGCAGGAACCCTCGTTCCACTGTCGGCACGTCAACGGAGATATACGACTACCTGCGCATGCTCTACGCAAGAGTGGGACACACGTTCTCTCCCGTGTCCGGGCTGGAGGTGAAGAAGAACACCCAGGAGGATATCACACGCTGCATGCTGTCATACCCCGAAGGCACCCGTTTCATGGTGCTCACTCCCCTCATACCTAGAGGTGGGCGCACTCCTGCCGAGCAGTTGGAGATAGACATGAAGCAGGGGCTGTCACGAATATGCGCAGACGGTAATCTAACTACCATAGACGAGTATCTGAAAAAAGGAGAGACATCGGACGACATATTCTTAGTCATCGACCGTATGACGGTGAGCGACGAACGTTCCAACATATCACGTCTGGCAGACTCATGCGGCACGGCGCTTTTCGAGGGAGACGGACAGTGCATCCTCCAATTCCTGCCGGAAGGACGTCATGAGTTCAGTCTGAAATTCGAGTGTGACGGCATAACCTTCGACGAGCCGACAGACCAGATGTTCTCCTTCAACTCACCAATTGGAGCATGTCCGGAGTGCGAAGGATTCGGAAAGATAATAGGAATAGACGAAAATCTCGTGATACCGAACACCGAGCTGAGCGTGTACGACGGCGCAGTGGTCTGTTGGAGAGGAGACAAGATGAGCGAGTGGAAAAAGGAGTTCTGCAGAAGAGCGGAGCGACACGGATTCCCGATCTTCACACCTTATTATGCACTGACGGAGGAACAGAAAGACTTCCTTTGGCACGGGGCTCCCGAGAAAGACAAATGGGACAACGTGTGCATAGACCGTTTCTTCGAGATGCTCAAGGAAAACCAGTACAAGATACAATACCGCGTCATGCTCGCCCGATACAGAGGAAAGACGACCTGTCCTTCCTGCAAAGGCAGCAGACTGAAAAAGGAGACTGAGTACGTGCGCTTCGCCGGCAAGACCATCAACGAGCTTGTCAACATGAGCGTCGCCGAGCTCAGCAAGTTCTTCAAGACAATAAAGGTCACGAACAACGCCGACGATATCAGGAGAGACAAGAACGTCATCACCGCACACGACAATGAGGTGGCAAAGAGACTTCTCACCGAGATACGCAGCCGACTGCAATTCCTCGTTGACGTGGGATTGGAATACCTCACATTGTCAAGACTGAGCAACACGCTGTCGGGAGGTGAGAGCCAGCGCATCAACCTTGCCACAAGCCTCGGCTCAAGTCTCGTGGGCAGTCTGTACATACTCGATGAGCCAAGCATCGGACTGCACTCACGTGACACGCAACGTCTGATACACGTGCTGAGAGAACTGCAGAAACTCGGAAACACCGTAGTCGTCGTCGAACACGACGAGGAGATTATGAGAGCCGCCGACTACATCATCGATATTGGTCCTGAGGCTGGAAGACTAGGCGGACAGATAGTGTATGCGGGAGAGCCGCAGAAAGACGCCGACAAGATTCCGGCGGGAGTGTCACACACCCTTGACTTCCTCACGGGCAGGGACAAGATTGAGACTCCTCCGACGCGACGTCCGTGGAACAACTATATAAAGGTGTGTGCGGCGAGAGAGAACAACCTGAATGGTATCGACGTGTCGTTCCCGCTTAACGTCATGACATGCGTCACGGGCGTGTCCGGTTCGGGCAAGTCGACGTTGGTGAGAGACATACTGTACAGGGCGCTTAAGAGACACTTCGACGAGGTCAGCGACCGACCGGGGCAGTTCTCATCCATAGAGGGAGACCTTGATATGATACGTAAGGTGGACTTTATCGACCAAAACCCTATCGGCACGTCGTCACGTAGCAACCCTGTCACCTACATAGGCGCATACGACGAGATAAGAAAGCTCATGGCATCACAGCAGCTGTCCAAGCAGCTGGGCTACACCCCAGCCTTCTTCTCTTTCAATACGGACGGAGGACGATGCGAGGAGTGTAAGGGAGAGGGTACGGTCACCATCGAGATGCAATTCATGAACGACCTAGTGCTGGAGTGCGAGTCGTGCCACGGAAAAAGATTCAAGAAAGACATACTTGACGTGAAGTACGAGGGTCAGAGCATATACGACATACTGAACATGACGATTAACCAGGCCGTCGAGTTCTTCACAGCCCACAAGCAGAAGAAGATAGTGCAGAAGATGAAACCGCTGCAAGACGTGGGACTCGGGTACATCAAGCTGGGACAGACCTCGTCGACACTCTCCGGAGGTGAGAACCAGCGAATCAAGCTGGCGTACTATCTCAGTCAGGAGAAGACGGAGCCTACGCTGTTCATCTTCGATGAGCCGACGACCGGTCTTCACTTCCACGACATCAAGAAACTGCTCGCCGCTTTCACCTCGCTCATCGAGCGCGGACACACCGTCGTCATCATCGAGCACAACCTCGACATTATAAAATGTGCCGACCACGTCATCGACCTCGGTCCTGAAGGCGGAAAGAACGGAGGTAATGTCGTGGTGACGGGAACGCCGGAGGAAGTGGCGAAGTGCGCATGCAGCTACACCGGTCAGTATCTCCAGGCACTCGGCAAGTCATAAAGAGAGGACGACGCAACGCCGTGTGACATAACAAATGAAACAGTCAGCCAGACGTCAGTGAACGTCTTGCTGACTGTTTCATTATCACACACGCTGTTGTCAGTCACCATGAGACACGCCGTCTGGCACCGCCTCACGACGACCGTCCCGCCTACTCCGTCCCGTCATAGCTCATGCAACGCAGTTCACTTGGAGTGAACCCTGTCGTCTCACCCGTGTAAGAAGCGTCGGGCATATACCACCACTGTCCCTCATAGAATCCACGCAGCTCCGGGTCGTCAAAGACAAACCCTCGGCTAGCGAGCGGCAGGCTGTGTATCACCCTCAAAGCGCGCTCGGACAACGGAACGCCGTAATAGCCGAAGGCGCGGAGAGAGATGAGAAACGACTCACTCCTGTCAAAGAACAAGCCGAAGCAGTCACTGTAGGTGGTACGGCTGAGGCAGTCAGCCGACATGACGGACAACTCCTCCTGAGGAGAGAAAGCATGAGCATGCCACTGGAGTACGCCATTCCTGAGGACAACCTCCGTCACACTCTTTCCGTCCGGCATACTATTCTTTCTTGTCTTCCCCACACCATCAGTAACGGTGAAGACCCCTCCGGAAAAGACATCGTCCGGAATGACAAAATGCTTGTACGTGTCCCTCGCGTCAATGACCAGAGTGAAGTCGTCCACCTGATGATTAGCCCATCGTGTGGCTGGCGTCAGCATATATGAAACGTTGAATATGTTATCCAGGCACTTCGACACTTTATATTTATATCTGTGACGCACGATATTCTTGCCTTTCCTGAATTTAGCCTTGAAAGAATAGACATACGAGTAGTCAAAGGCAAAGTCCTCGTACTTCTCGAAGTTCACGCCATGAGTGACATTGACATCATACCCCACGTCACGCCCGTTCATCACGACAGAGAAATCCGTGATGAAAGGATTACCTCCGTCCATCCTGTACTCCGCATGCTGAAACATCAGTGGGGGAGCCTCAAAACCCATCAGCACCTTACATCTACCGCCATTGTTGAAGAACTCATAGTACACGTCCACCGTAGCCATCTCATCATCATCCAGGGTGATGGTCAGCACTTCCTTAGTGACAGATATACCCGTCTCCTTGAGTGGGACGAGATGATTTCCGCTTACTGTGTAAAGACAGTCATTAGCCGGCAACAGAGAACATAAAAAGAACATCACGGATGATATAATCATCCTCAGACTCACAACTCTCATATCATGCTTAAATTAAATTGTTATAACCGCACATCGTTCCACTTATCGTCTCGCGCACAACATGTCACCAACAGGAAGCGATAGCTAAGACAAAGTTACGGAATTGTTTCGCACCACAAACAACTCACGTTTGTTATTTAGCTGATAAAAGAACACAACGATCTTTTATCCCAAATCGGTCATTAGAAACCTTGTGACAAAATCGTTCTAATGACCGGTCACAGCAACAAAGTATAGCCATTTGAAGAAGGATAACACGCAAGCTCTCTGCAAGACAGATGTCATTCCGTGCCTAACACATGCAGAGGACCGTTCCCGTGTCCTATTTTAATATTGACGGAACGACGTATAGCCTCTGTCACAAAGTCCTTCGCTCGTCCGACCGACTCCGCAAGTCCATATCCGGTCGCCATACATGCGGCGACAGCAGACGACATCGTACACCCCGTGCCATGCAGGTTTCCGCTGGCGACTCGCTGAGACTGGAAGTCACACTCGAAACCGTCTGCCAAGAAAAGACGGTCGACAGCGAGAGTACCTTCCGCATGTCCTCCCTTCAGCAGAAAAGACGTGGAATAATGTCGCGTCAAAGCACGTCCCATGTCCACCACATCATCGTCAGGCACGTCCCCGTCAATAACACTTGCCAGCCGTCGCGCCTCAGGGATATTAGGCGTTACAAGAGTGCAAAGCGGGAACAGATGACTGGCGACATACGTGATGACCTCGGTGCGCATCAGGTCGTAGCCGCTTGTGGACACCATGACAGGATCGTAGATGACTGGCACAGGGTGAGTGCACAGATAATCGCCGAGCACAGACACCACGGACTCCGCCACATCCCGGTCCGGCAGCATCCCTATCTTCACCGCCCCTGGAGCCATATCCATCAGGACGGCTCGCATCTGCGACGCCACGACGTCGGCGGGCATTGACAAGGCAGACAACACGCCCAGCGTGTTTTGTGACGTGACGGACGTGATGACCGTGGCGGCATAACAGCCGTGCGCGGTGATGGTCTTGAGATCTTGTTGTATGCCGGCGCCCGCTGACGAGTCACTGCCGGCTATTGTCAATACTACCTCCATGCGTCACCTAATATCATTGAACCTCCGAATCCCATACGCTCCACTTCCGGCACCCGCTCGAACGTGACACCGCCGAGAGCCATGACACGTCTGTCGATAATACCTTCGGCGCGCACCGCATCCAGTTGCTCACGCGTGAACGCCGAACGATAGCCCTGTTTGGATATACTGTCGAAGATTGGGCTGAGACTCATATAAGTATAATCATGCTGACGGCACTCCGTCAGCTCCGCCAACGAATGGCACGAGATGCTCACAGCACCCTTCCACCCGTCTGGCGCCTCCGGGTTACGTCTGTTAAGATGTACGCCGCGTAGTCCGTATCTCACCGCCAGCTCAAAATTGTCGTGCACCACGAGCCGGTCGTACAAGCCAGTCGGCAAAGCCCTGACCAGGTTCTCCATGCATCGCAGGTTCACCTGCCTGCTCATACCGTCCAGCGGCTTGCGTATATGCACCAGGTCCACGTCACCTCGTACAAAGAGGCCAACGATGCGCTCCGCCTCATCAGCGAAGAAGTCCGGACGAGTAATCACTATTATCATACGCACTTACCAAAAAAGTCAAACGATGCGTCCCAGTCTTTCCAAACCGGCTCACGTCCCAGCTCCTTCAAACGCTCACAGACCACCTTTGCCGTGCGCTCGTCACTGACGGTGAACTGCTCGAGAGCCTGCGGGTAGGTGTGATAGCCGCCAGGATTCACCTTACTCTCCGCCGACATCGTCGTAACGCCCAGGGTACACATGTTGTCACGGATATACGCGGGTTCCCTTGTGGAATACGATATGTCGACGTCATGGTCGAAGATACGCATTGCGAACGTGGCCTGCGCCAACTCACGGTCAGTCATGTAACAGTTAGGCAGGAAACTCTCGTTCTGCGCCGGTCTCATACGCGGGAAATTCACAGAGTACTTCGTGCGCCAATAGTGTTTCTGCAGGTATCGCAGATGGTACGCCATCATCGTGACATCCGTGCGCCATTCCTTCTCGAGTCCGATGAGCACACCCATCCCGATGGAGTGCACGCCAGCCTGCCCCATACGGTCGAATCCGTCACAGCGCCACTCGAAACGGCTCTTCATCCCTCGAGGGTGATACGACGTGTAATGTTCCCGGTTGTATGTCTCCTGAAAACATATCACGCCATTCATCCCGTGACGCGCAAGTTCTTTGTACTCCTCAGTCTTGAGCGGCATGACCTCAATCTTGACATTAGAGAAATAACGCTTGGCGATGTCGATGGCCTTGGCGAGATACGGAACACCGGCCTTGGCGGGATTCTCTCCGGTGACCAGCAAGATGTTCTCGAAGGGAGACAGGCGTTTGATGGCCCGAAACTCATCCTCAATCTGCTCCGGTGTGAGTATGGTCCTTTCCATCGGGTTCTCTCGGTGGAACCCGCAATAGACGCATGAGTTAGAACATGAGTTTGTAATATATAAAGGTATGAACATGGACATGGTACGTCCGAAACGCTCCTCGGTATATCTGCGTGACAGACGGGCCATCGGCTCGAGGTAAGGCTCCGCCGCCGACGAGAGCAGAGCCATGAAGTCATTAACGTCACACCGGCTCTTGCCTAACGCACGTCGGACGTCAGCGTCCGTCATGGACGCGATACGCTGGGTGGTCTCGTCCCAGCTTATGTTTTTTAATTCCTCAGAAAACATCGGTTATCTCATTTTACAAGGTTGAAACGCATATTCTTTCAGTTCGCATATCGTGGGACTGTCCCCGCACAACTCACAGTTCTGTCGTCGGCTCAGCTCGTAGCGTTCCCACTGCATGGACAGAGCGTCGAAAGTGAGCATAGCGTCAGTGAGCAGCTGTCCCACACCAGCGAGACACTTGACGCACTCAGTGGCCTGCACGGTGCCAAGCATACCTGCCACAGGACCCAGCACGCCGACCATGGCGCAAGTCTCCACATCCTGTTTTCTTGGTGGCTCGGGGAAGATACACCGATAACACGCCGTTCCGGGAACGTGTGTCATGAGCTGTCCGCTGTAGCGGTTGATGCCACCCATGGAAAATGACTTTCCCGACAACACACACGCGTCGTTGACAAGGTACTTAGCGGAGAAATTGTCCGTGCCGTCTATCACGAAGTCGTACGGGCGAATGAGGTCAAGGGCGTTGGACTCACTGAGATAACACTCATAGGTGTCTACGCAGACATCCGGATTGATGCTGAGCATACGCTCCTTAGCGACTTCGACCTTAGGACATCCCACATCACACGTGGAGTGTAACACCTGACGCTGCAGGTTGGTGACGCTGACCGTGTCACCATCGACGACGCCGATACGTCCCACACCCGCCGCCGCCAGATACATGGCGGCAGGAGAACCCAGTCCTCCGACACCCACAAGCAACACCTTGGCGTTCAGCAGACGCTGCTGAGCCTCAACTCCGAAGCCATCGAGTATGATGTGACGGTTGTAGCGTTGACGTTGTTCACGAGTAAGCTCCATCATTTCTTTATCTTTCTCAAGTCATGCGTAAGCCTTGCGGCGCAGAAGTCAGGTCCACACATGGTGCAGTACTCACCATCCGTATGACCAGCCTCCTCAAAGTACCGCAACGCGAGCTCAGGATCCAGTGACAGATGAAACTGGTCACGCCAACGAAACTCGAAACGAGCCTTCGACAATGCGTTGTCACGGACAGATGCACCTGGATGGCCCTTGGCCAAGTCAGCTGCATGTGCGGCTATTTTATATGCGATGATTCCTGCCCGCACATCATTCTTGTCCGGCAACGCAAGATGCTCTTTGGGAGTGACGTAGCATAGCATAGCCGTTCCAAGCCATGCTATCTGAGCCGCGCCTATGGCACTTGTTATATGATCGTATCCAGGCGCCACGTCAGTCACGATAGGTCCGAGAGTATAGAACGGAGCCTCGTGACATTTGACAATCTGACGCTCCATGTTTTCCTTTATCTTATGCATCGGCACATGTCCCGGTCCTTCTATGAACGCCTGCACGTCTTTTTGCCATGCTCGCTGAACAAGCTCGCCCATCGTGTCGAGCTCGGCGAACTGGGCTGCGTCATTTGCATCGGCTGTACAACCCGGACGCAGACCGTCACCCAGCGACAGCGCCACGTCGTAACGAGCCACGATGTCACAGATGTCGTCGAAGTGTTCATACAGGAAGCTCTCCCTGTCATGTATCAGACACCACTTGCTCATGATGCTGCCTCCACGACTCACTATGCCACAGAGACGATAATCCGCCAGACGTACGTTCAGCCGACGTATGCCCGCGTGGATGGTGAAATAGTCCACTCCCTGCTCGCACTGTTCAATCAGTGTGTCACGATAGACTTCCCACGACAGGTCCTCAACTTTTCCCTGCACCTTCTCCAGCGCCTGATAGATGGGAACCGTCCCGACAGGAACGGGACTGTTGCGCAATATCCACTCGCGTGTCTCGTGGATATTATCTCCTGTGGACAGGTCCATCAACGTGTCACCACCCCACTTGCACGACCACACCGCCTTGTCCACCTCTTCCTCAATGCTTGAGGTGGTTGACGAGTTGCCAATGTTAGTGTTGATCTTCACGGCGAAGTTACGTCCAATAATCATCGGCTCGCTCTCCGGATGGTTGATGTTAGCGGGAATGACAGCTCGTCCTCGAGCCACCACGTCTCTCACGAACTCGGGAGTGATGTGTGTCTTTATCCCGAGACTCTCACAATTCATGTTCTCACGAATCGACACATACTCCATCTCCGGAGTGATGATGCCCGCTTTGGCACATGCCATCTGGGTAAGAGGCTGACCAGACTCGGCGCGCCTGTCAATCCATTGCTGACGCAATGGCGGCAAGCCCCTCTTCAGATTTATCGTGACGTCCGGATCCGTGAAAGGACCGCTTGTGTCATAGATGTAGACAGGAGCGTTAGGCTCCGTGTGAGGGACACCACGCTCGTCCCGAGTGACGGTGGGAGTAAGGTTGACCTTTATCATACCCACTCTGACATCCGGGTATAACGTTCCCTGCATATATGCTTTCTCACGCTGGGCATAAGCTTTGTGATCATTTACCATGTTAATAGATATAGTTAAAAGACGAGTTATTAAATTACGTTTGAACAGTCCCACACCTTGGAACATCATTTCTTTTATTCACTAATCAAGGAATGCGGTCAACGGACTCGAAGCCTCTGCACTGTCCGCCACTGCTCCCAGGCCAGCCTCGAAAGCCTGTCTGCCGGCTATCACAGCCTGACGGAATGCGTCGGCCATCAGCACTGGGTCGCCCGCTACCGCTATCGCCGTATTGACAAGACAACTGTCCGCTCCCATCTCCATGGCCTCAGCGGCATGACTTGGAGCCCCTATGCCGGCATCCACAACCACTGGCACAGTAGCCTGTTCGATAATGACACGCAGGAAATCCTTCATCCTCAATCCTTTGTTCGTTCCTATAGGCGCCGCCAACGGCATCACAGTGGCAGCACCGGCCTCCTCGAGATGCTTACACAACGTAGGGTCAGCCTGACAATACGGCAAGACCACAAATCCAAGTTTCACAAGCTGCTCAGTAGCCTTCAGCGTCTCCACGGAATCCGGCAACAGATAACGAGGATCGGGATGGATCTCTAGCTTCAGCCAATTAGTGCCGAAAGCCTCACGAGCCATCTGGGCAGCAAAGACAGCTTCCTCCGCATTACGCACTCCCGAAGTGTTCGGCAACAGTTGTATGTTCTTATTCTGGATGACATGACTCAACAAATCATCGTCCTTATCACCTAACTCCACTCTTTTCATGGCAATAGTAACCATCTCCGTACCAGAGGCTTGGATAGCACGCCCCATAAGGACATTGTCGTTAAACTTGCCCGTGCCTAAAAACAGTCGTGAGTTGAACTCATGTCCCGCAATAACCAATTTACTCATGATTTATCAAATTTATTATCTTTCTCGTTTTCATGACTGGGTCTTCTGCCCTGAGAATAGCTCCGCTGAGTGCTATTCCCGTGATTCCCGTGTCTTGGATATCCGCGATATCATCTTCCGTTATTCCGCCAATAGCCACGACAGGAATATTTATGTTCTCTTCAGCCATCCGTCTCACAATGCTACGATAGCCGTCAAGCCCCAGAACGGGCGCTAGATTCTTCTTGGTGGTGGTGAATCGGAAAGGACCACATCCGATGTAATCCGCCGAGTCGTTGTAGTGCTTCCTCAAATCCTCGAAGGTGTTGGCGGTTCCTCCGATGATGAAATCCGGTCCTAACATCTCACGAGCCTCACGCACAGGCATATCGTTCTTACCAAGGTGCACGCCATCTGCGCATAGCTCACGCACCAGCGCCACACGGTCATCGATGATGAAAGTGGCGCCGTGAGAACGGCACATACACAAAGACTCCTCGGCGATCGGGCGCACCACGTCGTCGGACACATCTTTCATACGCAACTGAATCCATCTGCATCCGCCCTCAAGGGCCATCCTGATAGAGTCCAGATAGCTATAACACTCGGAATAATGGGAAATAAACTGCAACATAGACTTACCCCCCGCATGCAGCTTTGATAATAGTGACACGCACTCCCTCTTGAAGTAACACATTCCCCCAAGACACACGTGGTTTCAACTGATTATCGATGGCTATGGCCACACCCTTCTGTGGCAACTGCAATTGGCTGGCAAGCTCCGCCAGACTGACGGCTTGCGTCTCGTGTTGTTCGTTATTGATACTAATCTTCATATTACATTCCTCCGGCGGCATTACCCGCATCAGGTTCTATGGGTATTCTCTCAGCCTTGGCACACTGCCTCAGCACCCCAGAATATTACTTTTGTGCCGCAAAGTTAGTACTTTCTTTCAACTTCAACCAATAATCTCGGAATATTTTTCGTTATCTCTGTCATTTAATATTTATTATCCAGACATGGTTGGATAACGAAAAAAACTTAATATCTTTGTAAATCTTTAGGCAAAAGGATATGAACGAATATAAGACAGGCAAGATGAAGAAAATAATAGCTATAATCGCATGTGTGTTGACTTGTGTGCAGACAGAGGCTCAGAAAATCTCTTTCAAATCTGAGTCCGCGTCATTGGGGACGACGTTATGGAAGAGTCCGGTGACTGCCACGTTCAAATTCACCAATAAGGAAAAGACTTCACTGAGAGTCCTGGATGTTGACCCAGGCTGCGGATGTACCTCAGTTGAATGGACCAAGGATGATGTGGTCAAAGGAAAATGGGGAGAGATAAAAGTAACATACGACGGACAGCAGCTAGGTCACTACGACAGATATATCGAAGTGTTCACCAACGCATCCTCTCATCCGGTGAGACTGCGCATATTCGGTGTGATAAGTACTGAGCTTGAGATTAACGTGGACAGTCTGTTCCCTTATATTATAGATAATGTGCGCGTTAGCACAAACAACATAGAGTTTCCGGACTTACACGCCGGAGACTCAGCCAAGGTATCATTTGACGTGTACAACGCCGGAGACAGGTCATACACGCTGCAGGTCATGCACCTGCCATCGTACGTCACCATGAAGGCGAGTCCGGAGAAGATCGGCAGGAACCGTTTCGGTACCATAGAACTGACCGCACATGGTGATGATGTGCCGGACCTTGGACTGACACAGACTTCTATATACATACCTCGCTATCCGGGAGATAAGGTGGGCACTGACAATGAGATGGCACTGTCAATCGTCAAGCTATCGCACACTCCGGTTGAGACGAGCGGAAAGCTGACACCAAAACTGACACTGTCCACAACAGACCTCACTCTGAAAAGCCACGGAGCCATTGCCAAGCTGGCAAACAAGATAGGATTCAAGGAGACCACACTGGGTAAGGTCGGCATAAAGACCAAGATGCAAGGACAGGTGACGATAACAAACCGCGGTTTGGCGCCTTTGAACATCACAAACGTGCAGGCGTTCAACCAAGCCATCACGGTCAGTCTGCCTAAGCGTGTCATCGAGCCAGGAGTGAGTGTTAACATGAAGATTGTCATCGACAGTCGCTTCCTTGGCGTGTCTAAGGCACAGCCTCGTGTTCTCATCATAACAGACGACCCTAAGATGCCGAAGGCGGTAATCAACGTCCACTTCGAATAGCGTGTGACGAGAGAAAGATAACAGAACTAAAAAGAGACGCTAATGGAACATCCTGAAAACTCCTCTGAATATGCGGGGCTGCAGGTCAACGCAGGCGTTGCCCAACCCTCAATCGTCAATCCTTACCTCTCAAAGATAAGGAAGAAAAGACATCAACTGTATTCACCCGGAGAATATGTCGAGGGAATACTGAAAGGCGACGTGTCCATGCTCAGTCAAGCCGTGACGCTCATCGAGAGCGTGTTGCCCGACCACCAGGCACTGGCACAAGAGGTGATAGAGAAATGCCTTCCTTACTCTGGTAACAGCGTACGCATCGGCATCAGCGGCGTTCCCGGCGCCGGAAAGAGCACCAGCATAGACGCTTTTGGCACTCATCTGCTGAGAGACTATGGAGGTAAGTTGGCGGTACTCGCCATAGACCCAAGCTCAGAGAAGACCAAAGGAAGTATACTCGGAGACAAGACACGCATGGAGAAGCTGGCTGTACACCCGAAGTCATTCATACGTCCAAGTCCGACAGCAGGAAGTCTGGGCGGCGTGGCGAGAAAGACAAGGGAGACCATAATACTCTGTGAGGCCGCAGGATACAATCACATCTTCGTGGAGACCGTGGGAGTGGGACAGAGCGAGACAGCATGTCACTCCATGGTGGACTACTTCCTGCTGATACAGTTGGCGGGAACCGGCGACGAGCTGCAAGGCATCAAGAGAGGTATCATGGAGATTGCCGACGGCATAGTCATCAATAAGGCGGACGGTGAGAACGTGGAGAAAGCCAAACTGGCAGCATCTCACTTCCGTAACGCGTTACACTTGTTTCCGATGCCCGACAGCGGTGTGCTTCCTGAGGTGCGTTGCTACTCAGGCTTCTACGAGACGGGTATAGACGAGATTCTCAAGATGGTGTTCGATTATGTGGACAAGGTAAAGGATAACGGCTATTTTCAATACAGACGTAATGAACAGTCAAAATACTGGATGTACGAGAGCGTAAACGAACGATTGAAAAGCGATTTCTACAACAACAGCAAGATTAGTGAGATGTTGAAAGCGACAGAGGCTGGCGTGCTGGGTGGAAAGGTGACGTCGTTCGTGGCGGCAAAGAAACTGTTGGACACCTATTACGAGGGACTGAGAAACACATAGTACTGTCAGACATGATTCGAACAAAAATACCACGTCTCTTCATTTCAAGAAAAGACATAAGGCACATTTGCTGCACACTGCTTGCAGCTGCTCCGCTTTGCGCTATGGCTCAGAGCGGCGACACCGCTTATGAGTTTCTGTCCATACCTATATCCGCACACTCGGCGGCTCTTGGCGGACAGAACATCAGCGTGATTGATGATGACCTGACACTGACATTCAACAACCCGGCACTGCTATCCAACGTTAGTGACAAGACACTCAACCTGGACATCACCTCATACATCAGTAGCACGAAGAAACTGAGCGCCGCATTCTCACGCACCATCAATGACAGAGCATCATGGTATGCAGGCGGAACAGTGCTGAACTACGGTTCGATGCCGGAGACAGACAGCAATGGCGAAACGTTGGGAGAATTCAGTGCAAAAGACATATCACTGCAGGGAGGCTTCGCCTATATGCTCAGTGACTACTGGTCAGGAGGTGTGAGCGTGAAGGTACTAATGTCAAACTATGCAGAATATTCTTCCACGGCCATAGGCGCAGACCTCGGACTGAACTACTGTGACGAGGAGAACGGATTCTCGTTCTCCATAGCTGGAATAAACTTAGGAGGTCAGGTTGACCCTCTGTATGAGACCAATGAGAGCTTGCCCTTCGACTTGGCGGCAGGCTTCAGCAAAAGTCTCTCCAACGCTCCAATAAGGTTGTCATTCACCTTCGACGACCTGACACACTGGGACGGCATGCCACTGATACGCCACATGAGTATCGGAGCGGACATACTTCCGACGCGGTACTCCTGGATAGCTTTCGGCTACAATGCCCGAAGAGCACACGAGATGAAGGTGGCTGACGGCAGCAGCCATTGGGCAGGGTTCAATGTCGGAGCCGGACTCAGCATAAAGAGACTGAAAGTCGGAGTGGCATGGGGTAAGTATCACATCTCATCCTCATCACTCATAATGAACGTCTCACTCACTCTATGAACAAAAAAAGACCTATATATATGAAAAAGATTATAATTGCTATAGACGGATTCTCGTCTTGCGGAAAGAGTACGATGGCTAAAGACCTCGCCAAGACCATCGGATATATCTATGTGGACACAGGAGCCATGTACCGTGCCGTGACGCTGTATGCGCTCGAGCACTCCATGTTTTCCGGTGAGAGCATCAAGGAAGAAGAGCTGAAAGCAGACATCGAGGCTGGCAAGGTAACCATCTCTTTCGAACTGAGCGAGGACGGCACACGTCCAAACACCCTACTCAACGGCAAAAACGTAGAGAAGGAAATCAGACAGATGACGGTCTCCACACGAGTAAGCCCTATAGCAGCACTACCATTCGTACGTGAGTTTCTCACGAGACAGCAGCAGAAGATGGGCGAGAAGAAAGGCATCGTCATGGACGGACGTGACGTGGGCACAGCGATCTTCCCTGACGCCGAACTCAAGGTCTACGTCACAGCCTCAGCAGAGATACGCGCTCAGCGACGTTACGATGAACTGATACAGAAAGGAGAGAAGGACGTGAGCTATGACGACATCCTCAAGAACGTTCGGGAAAGGGACCACATAGACACTCACCGCGCCGTGGCTCCGCTCGTCAAGGCTGATGACGCCATCGAGCTTGACAACTCACACATGACTATAGCTGAGCAGAAGGAATGGCTAATGGCAAGATATAAGGAAAGATGCTGATTGAGATTGACAACGGTTCTGGATTCTGTTTTGGTGTCACCACCGCCATACGCAAGGCGGAGGAGGAACTGGGCAAGAGCGGCTCGCTCTATTGCCTTGGCGACATCGTGCACAACGGCAGGGAGTGTGAACGTCTGAGGAAGATGGGACTGGAGACGGTAGACCACTCCGACATGGAGACACTACGCGACACCAAGATGTTGCTGAGAGCGCATGGAGAGCCGCCACAGACCTACGAGAAGGCACATGCACAAGGCATAACGCTCATTGACGCCACATGCCCCGTAGTGCTGAACCTACAGAAAAGAATAAGAAAGGATTACATCAGCTTTCCCAACTCACAAATCGTCATATACGGGAAAAACGGACATGCGGAGGTAATCGGACTGGTAGGACAGACCGACGGTCACGCCATAGTGATTGAGAACATTGAAGACGCAGAAAGGCTGGACTTCACACGTGACATACGTCTCTACTCACAGACCACGAAGTCCTTGGACGGGTTCCGTGAGGTTGTAGGACTGATATCAAGCAACATAAGCGGAGCAGCCACCTTCGTTTACTTCGACACGATATGCAGGCAAGTGGCCAACAGAATGCCCAACATACGCCTGTTCGCCGAGAAGCATGACCTCATACTCTTTGTGTGCGGTAAGAAAAGCTCTAACGGCAAGGTGCTGTACAACGAGTGCCGCAAGGTGAACGCAAAGACATATATGGTCGACAATCCGTCTGAGATTGAGCCGGAATGGCTGAGCAATGTGGACTCAGTAGGCATCTGCGGAGCCACATCAACACCTAAATGGCTGATGGAGGCTTGCCGCGAGAAAGTCGAGGAATATGTGGCGGAGGACAACGTGTCACAGTCAAAGTGACACGTCATCCTCAGAACATATAACCGAGATTGAGGAAAGAGCTGACACTGTGCGTGACATTGCTCCATCCAACGTTCAGGCTGATAGGACCGACAGGTGACTTGTAACCGTAACCGCCGACTGCGCCAAACAGATTTTTTGAGTTTACCGTCATGATTTTCTCAAAGGCATTGCCAGCCAAAGCATAGTTGGCGAGACAAAAGACATAGTTATTTGTCGTCAACGACCAGCGCAGACTGGTTCCTAATATGAGGATATTATTAGGAGCTATCTGCATATAATTGACACCAGCGAAGGACAGTTGCTGAGGCATGTAATGTCCGTAACTATCCACTCCACCAATGAAATTCATATTATTAAGGTGACTATTCTTGTTAGGCAATAGACGTCCCGACACTGACGGGAGGAGAGTGAACGAGTTTGACAAAGGTATGGCGGCATTGAAGTATCCCTCTACGATATTCAGTCCTCTATGTCCGCTGAACTTATATCCGTTGTCAGTATAGTAATTATACTTCACAGACCATTTCATTCCGCTGCGCGGCAACACGGACGAGTCGTGGTTGTCGAACTCCACCTTGACATAGTATGACACGCTTTTCTCGTTGAGAAAAGTCTGCACGAAGTCCACCCAGTCACTTTGCACCAACAGGCTGCTGTATATGCTGCTGCTCCATTCTCCTCCGAAGGTCACCAGCATATTACGCCATACCCTATTGAAGAATATTCCGGCTCTATGCTCAGAGAAATCGAGGTTAGCCGCCATCACACCGCGGTTGTACAACCTTATCTCGTTGTCGGAATACTTATACATCGCACCCACGCCCAGCTTTTTCCATGCCGCTACGGAGAAGTTCAGCTTACCATACGTGCGCTTACCGAGTCTCGCCTCTACACCGCCTCTCATCTTGTTGTCATGATTGAACTCATACGAGCCACCGACGAGGATACTCGCCAGCTCCTCATTGTCGAACCTCGCACCGAGTCCCAAGAAGCTGTTTTTCTGACCTTCCGAATATATCGACGGTACAGGCGTGACGACAGTGTCTGAGTCGAGCACCTTAGGGTTTCTCTCCGTCAGCGCTCTTGTAACCCCCACCTTCTTTCTCAACGCCATAAGTTCATCCCACTTACCTCTCGCCGCCGCCTCTCCTCTCGCAAGAAGGGTGTCGATAGCAGATGGAGAGAAGCTGGCTGATGAGTAGCCGTTGACATCCACGTTGATGAGCACGTCAGTTATCGCTTTGTTCTCATTATATTTATTTGAGCATATTATATCCAGAATCCTGTACAACACGTCAGCGGTAGTGCTGATCTCATCTGCCGACTTCGCCGTAGCCGACACGTCGACTCCTATTATAACATCAGCGCCCATCTTCTTCGCAATATCTGCCGGGTAGTTATTGACCAGTCCACCATCTACGAGCACTCGTCCGTTCTTCCTTATCGGCGAGAACACACCGGGAATTGCCATGCTGCTTCTCATACTCTCAGCGAGTATGCCGGAGTACATGTCGACCTCCTCGCCATTGACGATGTCCGTAGCCACACAAGCGAAGGGTATGTTAAGGTCCCTATAGTCCATGCTGTCCAGACGGTCCGCCGTAAGTTCGGAGAACAGCTTACCGATACTGTTTCCTTTAAGAATTCCTCCCTCAATAACTTCAAAAGGGCTCTTCTCAAACACACCGCTGACGATATACTTCTCCATCATCTGCTTTATGTCAAGGTTCTTGTCATTTCTGTCCCGCCCGTCAGTCAACAGACGCACCCAGTTCTGAGAACGTATCAGACTATCAAGCTGGTCTGTAGTATAACCAGAGGCATACAAACCGCCCATGATGGAACCCATACTCGTCCCCACCACTATATCTATAGGAATGCCCGCCTCCTCTATCACCTTGAGCGCACGGACATGAGCGGCACCCTTAGCACCGCCACCGCTCAGAACCACTGCCACCTTCTTCCTGCCAGACATTGACTCGCCGGCGGCACTGACATGAAGAGCACATGAGAATAATAATATTGAGGACAACAACAGTGTAAAAATTCTTTTCATACCTTCACCTTAATTGGTTTACTAATACTTCGTCATACTTCTTTTATTATCTGGAAACACCATGTCTGACATCAGAAAAGAATGACACCTAAATCTCAATGTCACATCTGTCACATATACCGAGTCCCCGATGACGACATCAAGCCACACAGCAAAGCCATACAAGGGGAACTCGTCCCGTACACAAAACATGACTACGCAAAGATAACTAATATATCACACGGCACACACCGCAAATGGCATATTTAGAAATAATGAAGTGAAATAGGACGATTTTTTCGTCTATTATTAGTAGTTTTGCGGGAATTTAGCGAATCACCCCATAACGGGCTAACAGAACAAAGACAACACATGAAGTATAAAGACATATTCCTTGATTTCGACGACACTCTATACGACACCAGAGGCAATGCGGCGATAAGCCTGCACGAGATATTCGTAAAGTACAGACTTGACAGGTATTTCAATGACGAGCACTTATTCGCCGAATCGTATTGGAACGCAAATGTCATACTCTGGAGTATGTACGCCAAAGGAGAGGTGGAACGGGACTTCTTGATGGTGGAACGCTTCAGACGCCCGCTCAGTGAGGGGGAAAACACGGACGGGACACCGTTTACGCCTGACAAAGAGCTATGCTTGTCAATCAACAATGATTTCCTGGAGCTCAACGCCTGTAAGGAAGGACTGGTAGAAGGAGCGCGTGAGCTAGTGAGCTATCTCAAGGATAAGGGCTACCGACTACACATATGCTCTAACGGATTCTGTGAGGTGCAATACCGCAAACTGCGAGCATGTGGACTGTATGACTTCTTCGACAACATCATACTCTCAGAACAGGCAGGAGCCAACAAACCGAATAAAGCGTTCTTTGACTATGCTCTGAAAGTGGCAAAGGCTGAGAGAACGACAACGATCATGGTCGGAGACAACTTTTACACGGACATAACAGGTGCGGCAGAGTCCGGATTGCATACCATTTTCTTCAACGCACATCCGGAGGCGTTCACGGCTCCACAACTTGCGAACCATGAGGTAAACAGACTGACTGAGATTATCAATATACTCTGAGAATACGTACACTGTCATCGTCGTCCTATCAAATTACGTGTTAATCTTTACCGTGCTTTTAGTCATAGGCAATAACCGCCTGCGCGGCGGCAAACAAGAACTGATTATCAGCACATTACGGTGAATCTGGAAAACATTTGGTAAACATTATGAGCATGTACTGCGCATTCTGCACACTCTATTTCTTCATATCCTCAGCCACCCACAACACCAACTCGTCGATGTTGTCGGTGAGTTTTCTCTCCATAGGCAAGGGTATGATAACGTCGGGGGCGATGCCAAGACCTTCAGACGAGAAGTTCTTCTCGTAGAAGCCTGAGTCAACGGTCGTGGCATAGAATATGCCCAAGTGGCTGTTAGGCAATGGCTCCGTTCGGCAATTGCCTGTCAGATCACATCCGTTGGTGTTACAGATACCATAGACCTTGCAACGGTCGCTGTAGTTCTTGACGAATTTCACAAGGCTTTCCGCCGCACTTCCTGTCATGAAATTTATCAATATGGCAGCCCGTTTGATACGTGATGTCGGTTGACGATTGTTATCGCTTTCTCCAAGTGTTACGAACTTCTTTTTCGAAGTCTCACACCTTTCAATCAGTTGCCGGTTGAATACAGATGATGGCTGCAGTTCTAGAAGTTCCTTCCAAAAGAGAAGGTTCTTGGGAGTATTACGAAACCATTGAACTTCTGGTTTATAAGGGTGGTCGTAAAGCAAATCATAGTATCCTTCCCATACGTTGTCGCCACCTCCGCCATTCCAGCGTATATCGATAATGAGATTTTCGCAGTCAGATATGAGGAATTGCTGCAAGGCGTTTACTGTACTGTCGTAGAAATCCGGTTCGCATGACGGAACACGAATAAGCCAAGTTAGGGAATCCACATTGCATGAAACTGGCATTGGTGCAATTTCGAAATTACCTGGATTTGTAAGTAATGTACTATCTAACTTAACGATTGCTTTTTCCCCTTGAATTTGTACTGCTATGAGGAATGTGTCAGACTCAAGTTGAATGTGATGGTCAAACTGGCTGTGGAACCAAAGTACATAATCCGTGGCGGCCTTTTCCAAACCTACCATCCCATTGTTTAGTTGCTTTCGGAGTCGCTTTTTCAAGGTTTTATATTCACGTTTGTAGCCTTTCTGCATGATGGCATCGAAGGGAGCATAGTTCTTTTCCACGAAACTAACCAAATAGTCATAGTCCTCCAAGTCTCTTTTCAGGCTGTCAGAATTAGTTGCAAATGAGAATTGAGCAGCAAGGGCGAAAATGAATAAGAAGATGATTTTCTTCATGTCTTTCGTTCTTGTTTTTATTTGTTCCTTCATTCACGACCGCAAAGATACAAATTATTATTTGAGCTCCGATAAAATGCAGTATTACTTTTGTTGGATTCCGATAAAATGCACCATAAAATGCACCATGTTATCATGGTTTATTCCGATGTGTACACTGCTTTTTGTAGAAACTCGTATCTTAAAGCAGTAAATTGATATTATATCTCATCTTGCAAATTATACTACTTGTTGGTTTCTGCGCAAAAATACATATAATTAAGCAGCCAAATAAAAAGCATAACATCGCATATCCTGTGACATTTTTGCTTAATAATCGTCGGAAGCCTTCTTCTGATGACTAAAAAAGAGACCTGCCCAAACGGACAGGTCCCTTTCATTATATCAGAGAGTTAAATTACTCCTCGACGGCTGCCTGCGCGGGCACAATGTGTTCGATGAGGCGAGACAGGTACAGGTGAGACGCAAGTTAGGCATCAACTGAAAGAGAGACGACAATGACAAGCCGACACCGCCAAACGGCGGCGGTGTCAGTTTCTCCACATCCTCACTGGGTAACTCTCATCCCGCCGTAGTCTCAGCGAGAGAGCATTACAATAATTCGCTAAGGACTTTGGCGTATGCGGCGAGCGAGGCTTTCCAAGACAGCATGCAGTCATTAAAGAATCTCATGGAGAGTGTCATGGACTCGAGCTTAAAAAAACGACAAGCGAATTTTCTGCCTCTCATAA
This sequence comes from uncultured Prevotellaceae bacterium, assembly GCA_937900485.1. GTDB lineage: Bacteria > Bacteroidota > Bacteroidia > Bacteroidales > Bacteroidaceae > Minthosoma. Next base: position 10,226 of record CALCEL010000031.1, on the reverse strand, counting down.
CAGATAAAGACATTATCCATTTTCAGTTGAGAAGGACAAAAAACAAAAGACACAAGAGACAATACTGCCATGTAGCGAACACCATGACAGCCAAGAATTATAGCAGAAAAGACAATATCTTTCTCATAATAACAAGCGTTGAAATGTCACAGTTTCACGCTGACGCCCTTCGACTCATTACCGAGTCTGTCGAGAGTCGTTATCACATAAGTGTAGCCGAATCGTTCACCGACAATCTCACAATGTCCGCCGGCTCCCATTGACCTCGGAGTGACTGTCACTATCTTGGCGGGATTCTCTGTGTCGATCTTCTCTCCCGGGGCGAAGGCGTAGACAACATACTGGCACGCCATATCCTCCTGCTTTTTTGCCTTTGGCGCATCCCATTCGAGATACACCCTACCTCGTCCGCTGGTGAAATGCGGATGACGTGCCGGTTTCGGCGCTTTAGCGTCGATGAACTTCATCAACGGCTGCAATGCCGGGTACCTATGGTATGACTGCTCAAGCACGGAGCGATAGCCACCATTGTCGGACGCCAACGCCGCCGCATACCACATACAGCTTCCCTGCACATTACTCAGACTTCTCTGTATGTCCAGCTTCAGGCACTGCTGGTTACGTGTCGAGTCGTTAGGGTCGACACCAGCCACTGTCCTGTCAATGTCCTGTCCTATGTACAACGGTCTGTCATTACAATAGTTATTCCACCAACGGCAGAGCACCTCATAGTCCGCCACCGTGTTGCCCACGTTCCAATATATCTGTGGTATGGTATAGTCCACCAGCCCCTCACGCTGCCACAACAGCACGTCAGCATACAGCTGGTCATAGTTCTGCAGACCAGACGTGGCGCTGCCCGACCTGTTGTTTCTTCCGTTCACGCTATTCCTGTAGATGCCGAAAGGTGACACGCCGAACTTCGCCAACGGCTTGACCTCACGTATGATGTCATGCAAGTTACGTATCAGTAGATTAACATTGTCGCGTCTCCAATCGCCAATGTCACGGAAGCCCCTCGGATTGGCCATGAAAATCTCCTCGTCGGGAATCTCCTCGCCATCCTCCGGATAAGGATAGAAGTAGTCATCGATATGTATACCGTCCACATCATAGTTCCTCAGTATATCCTCCACGACGAGACAGGTGTGTATTCTGTTTGATTCCAGCGCCGGGTTAAAGATCAGCAGGTCACCATAGGCGAACACACGCTCAGGGTTCCTGACGGCTACATGTCTCCTGTCCAGATCTGTGGTGCCCTTCGTCTTTGCCCTGTACGGATTCAGCCACGCGTGACACTCCATGCCGCGCTCATGACACTCCTCCACCATCCATCCCAGCGGGTCCCATCCGTCGGACGGAGCCTGTCCCTGTGTGCCGGTGAGATAACGGCTCCACGGTTCCAGACCAGAACGATACAACGCATCTCCCTCCACACGCACCTGGAAGAACACGGCGTTGATACCAGCCAGCTCCAACATGTCGAGCTGCTCGGTCAGCATCTCACGAATCTGCTGCGGGGACTTATCGAGGTAGACGCCATTGACACACTGCATCCACGCCCCCCTGAACTCACGCTTCGGTGACTGCTGGGCAGCGATGGACAAACAACACACCATCATGAAGAATATGACAAAACGTTTAATCATGCTTATATCTGTTATTCTTAAAAACATAATTTACAGGAACGGAGTGAGCAGGTTGCCGAACCACCCCTGGAAGCGATGAGCGAAGGACTGCTCTCTGTACCACCCCTTATACATAATGAACGAGTGTTTCTTTTGCTCCTCGAAATGAGCCACCAACTCGTCCGTGGCTTGTTTGTCGAGAATCAACATGTTGGCCTCGTAGTCACACCTCAAGCTTCGTGAGTCGAGGTTGACCGAGCCTACGGTACAACAGATGTCGTCTACGATCATCATCTTGGTGTGATGGAAGCCTCCCTCGAAAAGGTAGACAGTGGCACCGCGTTTCATGTAATTGTTGGAGACATAATGAGCTGTCTGAGGAGTGAGAGGTATATCGCCTCGCGCAGAGACGAGTATCTCCACATTGACACCTCTGTCGATTGCCCGTTTTAGTGCTTTGCGTACCCTGTGTGTAGGCACGAAATACGGGTTGATTATCTTGATGCTGTGATGAGCGGCATCAATCATCGTAACATACAGGTCACGCATGACGTCGGACGTTTTACCGCTATGTCGGTCGACGAATGACATACGACAGTTGCCGGCTGGCTTCAGCGCTGGGAAGTACTTGTCGTTGCCGAGCAGACTCTCCCCCGTCGACTTACGCCACATACGGCAGAACACGGTCTGTATCTCTCTCACCACTGGCCCCTCAATACGCATGTGCATGTCGTGCCAGTCACCTATCCCCGGTATGCCCTTAATATAATAGTCCGCCACGTTCATGCCTCCCGTGTAGGCTATCTGTCCGTCAATGACCACGATTTTCCTGTGGTCACGCGGTATGATATGATTGACCCACGGGAACTTGATAGGGTCGAAGCGCACGAGACGCACGCCGGTGGCGCATATCGAGTCGTGCATCGCACGTGAAATAGGCGAGTTGTTAGAACGGTTTCCGAAGTCGTCATACATGGCCCTGACCTCAACACCCTCCGCCGCTTTCTGCGCCAGCAGCTGGAACAGGAGTCCCGCTATGGAGTCGTTGCGGAAATTGAAATACTCGAGATGTATTGACGAGCGGGCATTCCTGACAGCGTCGAAGAGGTCGACGAACTTATCGTGTCCCCTGTAAAAGAATCTTACTGAGTTACTATCGACGACCGGTATGGACCTGGCGTGCATCCTACGCGCAATGACAGAGTCGACAGACATAGGGGAACGAGCGGCGTTGATCTCACTGCTCACCACAGACAACAAAAGCAGTAGAGCCACTCTTCCTGCCATCTTAAATATTGAGAACAATAAATCCAACCTTTTACTTAACACTTTGATTCTTTGTTTTCACTATATCGAACAAATATGTGAGCTTAGCCACTATAGTCTGGTTAGCGGAACGTCCGAAATCGCCTTTCTTACTATTGTCATAAAAGTCCGCCAATCCGTAGTAATATCGTCCTGACAGGAGGAAATGTCCCACTGGAGTGCTCAGTTCCATACCCACTCCCGCCGTAATTCCATAATCTAATTTGTTATCCGGCTCCTTGCCGTACTGGTACGTCACGCCGTTCGGACGATTGGAGACGTCCCACTCCTCTCCTCCTTTCACCTCACTTCCTGAGAGATAATATCCTATCTGCGGTCCTGCCTCAAAGAAGAACTTAGCTCCCCGCCTCTCTCTTCCCCAACCCATCTGCATCATGATAGGTACCTGCACATACGACATGTTTCTCATATACGTGTTGCCTGAGCCGTCCTCGATAACCTCCTTCCAGCCCAGGTTCCAGTAGTTCACCTCAGCCTGCACACCACATATCGCCGTGAAATACTTCTCACATATATATCTCGCCGCCACTCCGAACATACAGTCGCCTTTCTGGGACTGTTTGACAGTAGGCTGATAGTCTATCTTGTTCAAGGTGTAACCCGCCGACACACCGACGGAGAAATCACAACGGTTTTCCCCGACCTGTGCGAGGGCAAAAGCGGGAATGGCAAACAGGCTTGCGCAAATAAATCGTCTCATCATCATAACTCTCCGGTTCTACTCATATCGTTTTATCTCTATCACGTCATTACCCTTGTAGAACACGAACATGACGACAGAATTCTCAAAGCCGCTCCAATTATTCTTCCTGACGAAACAGAACGGGTTCTGCAGTGACGTGTATGACACCTTGTCCGTGTTCTCACAGAACGCCGCACCATAATCGCACAGTCCTCTCAAGAAATACGCACCGATGTCATATCCCAGCTCGCCGAACTTCGGACAGCTTGCCAACTGAGGCTTCTTAAACCACTGCTTGAAGTGATTGCAGAACGCTGACACTCGGTATGAGGAGGCGTCGCTGAAGAACGTCGTGAAGAATGCGCATTTATATTTGTCCAGACTCCTCTCGTTCTTGTCGGTGAACACCTGCCAGTCTGGGAAGCCGAACAGCGAGACATCGTATGTGTCGAGAACATTGCGGTTGTCCAGCTCGCTCACCAGCACCTCAAAGGAACGTGACGTGCCGGCTGACGGTATGACGATATTCTTCTTGCCTTTCTTCAGCAGACTCATGATATTGTCCATGTTCTGGATGGACACACGCTCATAGCTGATGTCCTTCATCGTGAGGTACTTCTTGAAGCCCCAGACAAACTCTTCGTTATCCGCCTTGTCACTCATGGCCGCGAAGATGATGTTAGCACCCGGGTAGAGCTGCAGGAACTTCTCATACACAAAGCTGTAAGTGTAATTCAGCGGTGAGTTCACCTGGAACGAGGTCTTATGGTTGTTGACGGCGTTCTCCTTGGTTGACATAGGGATGACATTGAGAATGTTATTGTCATGCGCATACTGCGCCACAGCCTCTACGTGGTCGGCTCTCGCCGGTCCGACAATCAGATGCATGTTCTTCATCTCAGCCTGCGAGAGTATAGAATAGACGGAGCTGCCCTCGTCATAAGCGTACACATTGACGTTTCTGCCGGCGTCCTTCAGAGAGTCGACAGCCAACAGAAATCCCTTGTAGAAATCTGCCATCTTCCTCGCCTCCGCTGTCTTGCCGCCTGTTTCCAGTCCGAAAGGAAGTATGACAGCCACGTTGACAGCCTCATACCTCATGCTTGACTTCTGGTCGGACAAAGTCTTGAACACCTCGTTGTCAGTAGGCAGCACATACCTCTCGCTGACAGGGTAAGGGATGTTCAGACGCGCGCCTTTCTTCAGCTTACCATCCTTCAGCTCCGGATTAGCCTTCACGAGATCCTGCTGTGTTATGCCGTACTGCTTACAGATGGAATAGATTGTTTCCTTTTTCTTCACCTCATGAATGGTCCTGTAATCCTTACGTTCCTTGGGAGCTGCCACGTCAGACAACTGCTGGGCAGCGGTGGCGTAGGCACCTCTCGGTATGACGATTATCGTGCCCGTCCTGAAGTTGGACGCCGACAAACCTGGATTGGCGTCAGTGATAACCTTTGACGTCACGTTATATTTCTTAGAGATGGAGTACAGAGTCTCACCAGCCTGTATGGTGTGGTGTGTCTCTCCCGTGACGGACTGAGGAATGTTGATTACCTGTCCCACCATGATGTTATCCGTCATTCCGGCGTTCACCTTCTTCACGTCAGCCACGCTGACACCATAAGACTGCGAGATGCCGTACAGTGTCTCCCCCACCCTTACCTTGTGTGCGAACGTGTTGTTTTGGGCGTATGATAAACCTGCCACAAACAGCGTCACAAGAATGAAAAATATCTTTCTCATTGTCTTACTATTTTTCATACATAACTATTCAAGGTGCAAAAGTAGTAAAAAAAACACACTCGAAAGCTCATCGGTTTTCAAAAACGCGCAATTAACCCGAATTAACAATTATTTGTCGGGGAGATTAACTAAATTCGCGTGTTTAACAGATTACACTTTTATGACGAGACTCATCAACAAACATACGGTGTTACTGCTGTCGCTGACTCTCGGCGCACCCGCCACACACATCGCGGCGCAGACCGCCACGCCTGTGGTGTATTACATCGACACGACGACAGAAACCGGAGACACGATAAAAATGAGTCAAGGCGACTCACAGACGACACAGGCTCCGCTGGAGCTCAACTGTCAGGCGGGCATCAACATGCCAGACGGATGGGAGGCGGTATGCGAGTGGCGTTTCTTCCTCAGCTCAGAAGGCGAAGAGTCACCATTGCTCACCCGATTCGAGGACAACACCTCATATACGCTGACAGAGTCGGGAAGCTACGGAGCAAAGCTGTACGTCACGTTCACCAACACCAGCGACGGCTCGACGGAAGAGTATGAGTCGGAAATCTTCACCGTGGTCATCAGCGAGTCGGAGCTGACATGCCCAAACGCCTTCTCTCCCAACGACGATGGAAGAAACGACGTACTGAGGGTGGCATGCAAGTCCATCGTGAGACTTGACGCTACGGTATTCAACAGATGGGGTCAGAAGATGGTGTCCAAAAGCATAAACGGTGTCAATGGCGGATACACCGAGAACGGCACTTACTACATCGACATCTGGGACGGCAGATACGGAGGAAACTACGCGAAAGACGGCGTGTACTTCCTCAACCTCAACGCCAAGGGCAGCGACGGAACAGTGTACAAAGAGAAAAAGACCATCAGTCTTATCAAGGGATATAATGAGGACTCAGAGTCCTCTGCCAACTAAGGACGACGGAGCGACAAATGACACATGTCCCACAACTTTCAATAATAACGTCACAATCGTTTCAGGATGAAAAATAACATTGAGATAGAGGGTGCGAGAGTGCACAACTTGAAAAACGTTAACGTCACCATACCACGCAACAGCCTCACGGTGTTCACGGGACTGAGCGGCAGCGGCAAGTCGTCACTGGCGTTCGACACCATCTTCGCGGAGGGACAGAGAAGGTATATAGAGACGTTCTCAGCCTACGTGCGCAACTTCCTCGGAGGCATGGAACGTCCCGATGTGGATAAGATAACGGGACTGAGCCCCGTAATCAGCATCGAGCAGAAGACCACAAACAAGAACCCGCGCTCAACGGTGGGAACAGTGACGGAGATTTACGACTACCTGCGACTTCTCTACGCCAGAGCTGGCGAGGCTTACAGCTACGAGACGAACGAGAAGATGGTCAAATACACGGAGGAGCAGATTCTCGAGCTGCTGCTCAAGAACTACGACAAGAAACGTATATATATACTTGCACCACTGGTCAACAGCAGAAAAGGACACTACAGGGAACTGTTCGACTCAATAAGGAAGAAGGGATACCTCACCGTCAGAGTCGACGGAGAGATCTCCGACATCACCGAGGGTATGAAGCTGGACAGATATAAGACTCACAACATTGAGGTGGTGGTCGACAAACTGGCGGTGAGCGCGAAGGACTCGGAGAGACTAAACAAGAGTCTCGCCACAGCCATGCACCTGGGCAACGGGCAAATCATGGTGCTTGAGAAAGACAGCGAGACGACGGATGGCAAGTCACCGCTGACTAACAGCGTCATCAAGCATTTCTCGAAACGACTGATGTGTCCGACAACCGGAATATGCTATCAGGACCCAGCGCCAAACAATTTCTCTTTCAACTCACCACAGGGAGCGTGCCCGCACTGCAAAGGACTGGGATATGTCAACCTCATCGACGAGGATAAGATAATTCCGGACAAGACACTGTCCGTACATGACGGAGCACTCGCCCCTTTAGGTAAGTATAAGAACGCCATGATCTTCTGGCAGATTGACGCCGTGCTTGAGCAGCACAACTGTGACCTGAAGACGCCGGTGAACAAGTTGCCGGCAGAGGCTATACAGGAGATTCTCTTCGGACGACAGGAACGAATAAGGATTAAATCAAATCTCACCAAGACTACCAATGACTTATACACGGAGTATGAGGGACTTGCCAAATACATACATCAGCTGATTGAGTCGGAGACATCAGCCTCAGCGCAAAAATGGGCGGACTCGTTCGACAAAGAGTGCGTGTGCCCTACATGTCAAGGCACACGACTGAACACCGAGGCTCTGCACTTCCGCATCGCAGACAAGAATATAGCTGAACTGTCCGCAATGGACCTAAGTGAGCTGCACGAGTGGATATGCGACGTGGAGAACCACATGTCTGACAAACAGAGGAAGATTGCCACAGAGATTCTCAAAGAGATACGAAGCCGCATAGAGTTCCTTCTCGACGTCGGTCTGGAATACCTGTCACTCAACCGCTCGTCCATGAGCCTGTCAGGTGGAGAGAGTCAACGTATACGACTGGCCACTCAAATTGGCTCAAAGCTTGTCAACGTGCTTTACATACTGGACGAGCCAAGCATAGGACTGCACCAACGTGACAACGTACGACTGATTGACTCGCTGAAGAAGCTGAGGGACGAGGGTAACACAGTCATCGTCGTCGAGCACGACAAGGATATGATGCTGGAGTCCGACTATGTGGTCGACATGGGACCGAAGGCCGGACGAAAAGGAGGCGAGGTGGTGTTCCAAGGCACACCTGAAGAGATGCTTAAACAAGGCACACTCACCGCGCGCTACCTCAACGGCGAGGAGAAAATCGAGGTGCCGACAACACGGCGCACAGGAAACGGACACTATCTTCGCATAACAGGAGCCAGCGGCAATAACCTGAGAAACGTCGATGTCTCCATACCACTCGGTACACTGACGGTGGTCACCGGAGTGAGCGGCAGCGGCAAGTCGACACTCATCAACGAGACATTACAGCCGATACTCTCACAACATTTCTACCGTTCTCTTAAGGACCCAATGCCGTATACCTCTTTCGAGGGATTCGACTATATAGACAAGGTGGTGAACGTGGATCAGTCACCTATAGGACGAACGCCGAGGAGCAATCCCGCCACCTATACCGGCGTGTTCTCCGACATCAGGTCATTATTCGTTGAGATGCCTGAGAGCAAGATGAGAGGCTATAAACCCGGACGTTTCTCTTTCAACGTGTCGGGAGGAAGATGTGACGTGTGCGGCGGCAACGGTTACAAGACCATAGCCATGAACTTTCTGCCCGACGTGCTGGTACCATGCGAGAACTGCCACGGCAAACGCTACAACAGAGAGACGCTTGAGGTACGATTCAAAGGTAAGTCCATCGCCGACGTGCTCGACATGACCATTAACCAAGCTGTGGAGTTCTTCGAGAACCAGCCTCAGATACTCAACAAGATTAAGACGCTTCAAGATGTGGGACTGGGATACATCAAACTGGGGCAGCCGTCATCGACTCTGTCGGGCGGTGAGTGTCAACGCGTGAAACTGGCCACCGAGCTGTCCAAGAGAGACACGAGCAAGACAGTATACATACTCGACGAACCTACCACAGGACTGCACTTCGAGGATATACGAGTGTTGATGATTGTGTTGCAGAAACTCGTGGACAAGGGCAACACCGTGGTGGTCATAGAGCACAACCTAGACGTCATCAAACTCGCCGACTATATCATCGACATGGGACCTGAGGGCGGACGCAACGGAGGACAAGTGATGGTATGCGGCACACCTGAGGAAGTGGCCGCGGCGGACAAAGGCGTGACGGCAAGATTCCTGCGTGAGGAGCTGAAGATATAAAAACAATGAAAGACTTTGCCTTCTTTGCCATTGCCTTCAACATCAAGAAAATGGCAGCAATAGTCCGAAAACGGGAGAAAATGCGCACCATTGCGGGATTTTTCGTATCATATAAGCTAATATGGGGATTAGGCCGGACATTCCATGCAAAAAACACAAAAATGGCAGCATAGAACTCTATGCCACCATTGCGAATACAGAAAAGAGGATGTGCCTATTTTGACACACCCTCATATAAAATTTGTAAATCATATGTCTTTATGAAGACAATATGCCACGGAGTTATTTCTGAGCTCCTGTAAAACTGATATCAAGAGGTTTTGATACTTTAGTGCGATTAGTTGCACAAGTATATTGTGGATATGTTACTTCAACGCCACCATACAAACAATTCATCTCAAAATTGCTCAAACCATGAAAACATTTTTCTGGGTGAGATTTAATTTCTTTAATTTAATCATTTTTTTTAAGTTTTTAAAGTTTTTAATTATATAACTATTGCAATAGTATATCTTCCAATAATAAATTCTTAATAGTCAAACAAATAATGCCATCCTTATAAGATGAATTAGAAATAATATCTAAAAAACATTTTTTTGTAATAATATATTTGTTGTCATTTCCTAAATTTGGCAAAGAATACAATATATCTGTTAAAAAATTTGAGATACGATTTTCAGATACTACATTGCTATATTTTATTTGGAGTCCTTCAATGAAACTACCATCGAATGGAATTTCTTTATTTCTATTAACACATCCAATTACTCTAGAGCAGACATAGGCTATTATTCCGAGTAGCCCATTATCAACAGTCTCATCATCAATTTTTAGAGGATTCACTATTTGTACTCTGTTGTCAAGATCAAATAGTATTTCGTCGGGATTTCCATATACAATTCCCTGTTGATGAAGAAATTCTACCAAGAAACCAATTCCTAATTATTACTGTCCGCTAAACACGACCTATCCATGCCCAACCTCTTTATTACCAGTG